>CAZXSG010000040.1:0-11822 GCA_964643185.1 uncultured Holophagales bacterium | reverse complement strand
GGGGTGCCGGTCAAAGCCCCGCGCGCCCGAGCCGCTCTTCCGCGACTTCGTGCGCGCCGCACGGGCTCACAAGCATGCGCGCACGGAGTCCCAGCGGACGATCTCGAGCCCGGGCACCCCGGTGCCGCCGGGAGTCCTCGTGACACCCAACGGAGAAACGGCGTGAGCGGGAAGGAAACCAAGGTCATGCGCGTCGAGGACCGGTGCGGACAGCTCGGCGACACGTGGGGCAACCTGCTCCTGCCCGAGGGCGCCGCGGCCGTCGACGAGAGGATCACGTTTCCCGGCGACACGGCCGTATACCGCGTGGGGCGCGTCAACGGCTGGCCGCTCGACTCCACGAAGCGCCTCTATTACTACGAGCGCGTGGACCGGAGCGCCGTGAATGCGGTGACCGAGGCCGCGGGCTGATGGCGGTGAAAAAGGGTGGGCCGTCCGCTCCGTCTCCGCTGTCCCTGCCTGCCCTGCCCCGCGTCTTCGCGTCGATCACGCCGTATCTCTCGGCGGGAGACGACTGCAAGCCGGTTTTCTTCGTGGGGCCCTGCGTCATCGAGTCCAAGCAGCACGCGCTGAAGATGGCCAAGGCCATCAAGGACGTCTTCACCGAGCAGGGTGTCGCCGACCGCCTCGTCTACAAGTCGTCGTTCGACAAGGCGAACCGTTCCGCGGGCGCGTCATTCCGCGGACCCGGCATCGAGAAGGGCCTCGACATCCTCTCCTTCGTGAAGGAGAAGCTGGACCTCCCGATCCTCACCGACGTCCACGAGCCCGAGCAGTGCGAGCTGGCCGCCGAGGTGGCCGACGTGCTGCAGATTCCCGCGTTCCTCTGCCGCCAGACGGATCTCATCCTCGCGGCCGCGGAAACCGGCAAAGCCCTCAACGTGAAGAAGGGCCAGTTCCTCGCGCCCGACGACTGCAAGCAGATCGTCGACAAGTGCCGGAGCGTGGGGAACGGCAACGTCACGCTCTGCGAACGCGGCACGAGCTTCGGATACCACAACCTCGTGGTGGATTTCCGCGGGCTTCCGATGATGCGGTCTCTGGGCGTTCCCGTGATCTACGACGCCACGCACTCGCTGCAGCTCCCCGGGGGCCTCGGCACGGAAACGGGCGGCTCGCGCGAGTACGCGCCGGCCCTGGCGCGCGCGGCCGCAGCCGTGGGCGTCGACGGCTACTTCTTCGAGGTCCACGACGATCCCGCGAACGCGAAGAGCGACAAGGCCACTCAGCTCCCGCTCGCGATCCTGCCCAAGTTCCTGGCCGACCTCCTGGCGTTCGACACCCTTCGCCGAGCGAGGTAATCCCTTTTTTTTGGCCGACCCTTGACGGGGCCGTTTTCCGGACCTACTGTATCAGTGTTGTGATACACCAGAACACAAACCCGACCCCGGGTATCCCACGCCGGGATCCCAAAGCGGTCCTACCGGACCGCCCGGGGAGCGACGCATGACGAAGCTCCACGTCGACCCCCGCGATGCCGTCCCCATCTGGAAGCAGCTCGAGGACGGCGTCCGCCGCCTCGTCGCTTCCGGTGCCCTGCTCCCCGGCGAGGTGGTTCCCTCGGTCCGTGAGCTTGCGCGGGACCTCCGCATCAACCCCGCGACCGCGGCCAAGGCCTACCAGCGCCTCACCGACGCCGGAATCCTCCAGGTGAAGCGCGGCGAGGGTACGTTCGTTGCCGACGCGCCCCCCGCTCTCGGGGCCAAGGTCCGCACGAAGGCGATCCAGGAGGCCGCGCTGCGCTACGCGAGCGTCGCGGTGACGCTCGGTGTTTCCGAGGAGGAGACCTCCGAGACGGCGCGAGCGGCCTACCAGCAATTGAAAGGAGACGGTCGTGGCTGACGCCCGCAATCCCATCGACGTCGGAAACCTCACGGTCCGCTACGGCCCGAAGCTCGCCCTCGACGCCGTCTCGCTCTTCGTCCCGCAGGGCTCCGTCACGGCGCTCCTCGGACGGAACGGCGCGGGCAAGTCGTCTCTCATCCGCTGCCTGCTCGGCCAGCGGCGGCCCTTTACGGGAAGCGTCTCCCTGTTCGGCGACCCGGCGTTCGAGAAGCGCGCTGCGCTGATGGCCCGAATCGGCGTCGTCCCCGAGGAGCCGGACGCTCCGCCCTCGATGACGGCTCAGGCGCTCGCCGCCTTCAGCGCGCCCCTCTACCCGCGCTGGGACGGCGCGGCGTTCACCCGGAGGCTGGCCCGCTTCGACGTGCCTGCGGGCGTGCCGTTCGGCACCCTCTCGAAGGGCCAGAAAGCCCAGGTGATGCTCGCCCTCGCGCTGGCTCCTCAGCCGGACCTCCTCGTGCTCGACGATCCCACCCTCGGGCTGGACGTCGCGGCCCGGAAGGCGGTCTTCGAAGAGCTGGTGGACGAGCTGTCCGACCGGCAGACGACGATTCTCCTCACGACGCACGACCTCGCGGGCGTGGAGGGGATGGCCGACCGCGTGGGGATCCTGAAGGAAGGGCGCCTCGTGCTCTTCGAGGAGATGGAGGCGCTCAAGACGCGCTTCCGGAGGCTGCGCTTCCCCCGCGAGGCCGGCGACACCGCGGCGCTCGCGCCCACGCTCGCACCCTTCCGGCCCTCCCGCGTCGCCCGCTCACTGGGCGCCGTCGAGGCCGTCGTCACCGCGTACGACGAGGACGCCGTCCTCGGCAGCGCAACGAAGCCCGAGATCACACCCCTCTCCCTCGAGGAGATCTTTCTCGCCGTCACCGAAAAGGAGGCCCTCTCGTGAAAAGTCTCGCTCTCGTCTTTCGCCGCGAAGTTGAGGAGAGGAAGTCGGTGCTCGTCGCCGCGGCCTGCGCCTCGTTGTTTCCGCTCGTGACCGCGCTGTTCGTTGCCTCGAACGCCCCGGAAACGCGGGAGGGAATGGCCCTGGTCCTCGCCGCCGGATTCGCGACGATCAGCGCGGTCGTCCTGGGCGCCGTGACGCTCGACGCGGACCCCTCGAGGGGCAGCCGGCTCGCGTTCTACCTGACGCGGCCCATCCGCTCGTCGGCTCTCTTTTTCGGAAAGCTGCTCGCCGTGGTCGCGCTCGCGATCGGGGCGGCAGCTCTCGTCGCCGCTCCGACCTGGCTTCTGGACGGCGTTCCGGGCGAACCCCGGCTCTGGCTCGTGTCGTTGCTCGTCGTTCCGCTCCTCGCGCTCGCGGTTCACGTTCTCAGCGTCGCGTGGAGATCGCGCTCTCCGTGGCTCCTCGCCGACGTCCTCGCCACGGCAGGCCTCGTCGCGATCTGCGGCTTCTCACTTTCCGTGCTCCAGAAAGCCGAGCTTCTTCCGCTCGACGGGGCATCGCTTTCGGCGTACCAGCTGGTCGACGTCCTCGTCGTCGCCGTCCCTCTCTACCTGATCGTCGCTTTCGCGATCGCCGGGTTCCGGCAGCTCGAGGCCGGCCGGCTGGATGCCCTCGCGTCGCATCGCACGCTCGAGCGCTGGCTCCTCGGCCTCGTGGGGATCCCGGTCGTTCTGTTCGGAGCGTGGGCCGGCGCCATCTCACTCGTCGGACCGTCCTCCCTGCACCGTCTCAACATCTCCCAGTCGGGCGGCTCCTGGGTGGCCCTTCACGGGTCCGCGCGGGGCCGTGGATCGGCCTCTTTCCTCCTCGACACGGCGAGCGGGCGTTCGCTGCGGCTCCCGCCGTACACGAGCCCGACGATCGCCGCGAGCGGCTCCTCCGCGGCCTGGATGCTGCGGCGGCCCGGCGGAACCTACGAGATGACCGCATGGGACCTCACCGGCGAGCCCCGTGAGCTCGCGCTTCCCGGAGTCGTCTTTCCGAAGTGGCCGGAGCTGGCCCTCTCACCCGACGGAACACGGCTCGCGGCCTCGGACGGACGAACTCTCGTCGTCCTCGAGCTCGCCTCGGCCCGCATCCTCGGTTCTCTGAACCTGGCCATGTCCGTCCCCGTGAAGGATCTCGTCTTCCTCACAGGGGACCGGGTCCGCATCGTCGAAGGTGAGGTTGGCGAAGGCACCACGAGAGTCTCCGACTTCGAGGTCGCCGCGCGTTCCGTGAAGAGGCTCTTCGAGGTCCCGGCCACCAACCGGACGGTGGTTCCCGAGTTCTCACGGGACGGCGCCGTCGCTCTCACGAGCGATGAGCCGGGCCGGCTCGACCTGAGGGACGGCCACACGGGTGCGCTCCTCGCAACTCTCGTCGACGAACGGCCCGCCAGAGCCCGCGGCGCACGGCTCCCGGACGGGCGCTTCGTGGCGATCGTGAAGAAGACGGACGGGACGCGAGCCGTCTCCCTGCGCACGTTCTCTTCTGCGGGCTCTCCGGAGCTCGAGCTGCCGATCGAGGGCACGTTCGCGACGTTCATCGGAATGACGACCACGGGCGAGCTCGCGCTCTCCGTCGTCCACAGGGAGGAAGCCGGGAAAGACCTGCGCATCACGTTCTCCGTGGTCGCGATCGACCTCTCGACGGGTACCGCCCGGACCGTCCAGCAGAACGTCCGCGCGGTGGCCTCCTTCGTCCGTCGCGACGCGCTCGATCTCGAGACGGTTCAGCTCGCCGGCATCCGGAGCTCGGGCTCGGCGGAACAGCTCGTTCGCATCGACGCGGCGACGGGTGCCGCGACCGAGGTGCCGTCGCGCTGAGTCGACCGCCCCGGCTCACTCGCTTGACTTCATGGTGGCCCGGCCCGACGATCCGCCCGCCATGGGAAACATCGGGCTTCCCGAGCTCATCTTCATTCTGGTGCTCGCGCTCCTGATCTTCGGGCCCAAGAAGCTCCCCGAGGTTGGCAAGCAGGTCGGCAAGGCGTTGGGCGATTTCAAGCGCGCCTCGAACGACCTGAAGCGCACGATCGAAGACGAGATGGAAAAGGCGGGTCAGGAAGAGGCAAAAGAAGCCACGAAGGAACCCCCTCCTGATCCGCCCGTCGAGCCGGCCCCGCCGGAAACACAACCGGAATCCATCGCCGAGGAAACCCCGAAGCACCCCGACACCGGCACGGTCTGAGATCCGTGGCGTCCCAGAGCAACCCGAAAACGAGCCTCGCGCGGACGGACGAGGAGGACGAAGACGGCCTCCCGCGGATGTCGTTCCTCGAGCATCTCGAGGAGCTGCGCAAGCGGATCATCTGGTCCGCGCTGGCCGTCGCCGGCGGCTTCCTGATCTGCTGGTGGCAGGCGAAGCCGATCTTCCTATTCCTCCAGAAGCCCATCATCGAGCTGCTCCCGAAAGGCACGAACCTCGCCTACACGGTGCTGACCGAGCCGTTCATGCTCTACGTCAACATCGCGCTCATCGCCGGAATCTTCGTCGCGAGCCCGGTCGTGCTCTATCAGCTCTGGCTGTTCATCGCTCCCGGTCTCTATCGCAACGAGAAGGCCTGGGCCGCGCCCTTCGTGGCGGCATCGGTGCTGTTCTTCGTGGGGGGCGCGGCCTTCGGCTACTACGTCGCGTTCCCGATGCTCGCCAAGTTCCTGGTGACGGCCGGCGAAGACTTCACACCGGTGCTGCGGATCAGCGACTACCTGGATCTCCTCACGAAGATCCTGCTCGGCATGGGAGCGGTCTTCGAGACGCCCATCGTCATCTTCTTCCTCGCGCGGATGGGGGTCGTCACCGAGCGCTGGCTGCTCGCCAAGTTCCGCTACGCGGTGATGGCCTCGTTCATCATCGCGGCCATCATCACCCCCACCCCGGACATCCCCACGCAGTGCGCGTTCGCGCTCCCGATGTGCGCGCTCTACCTTCTGGGCATCCTCATGGCCTGGATCTTCAAGAAGAGGAATTGAGCGCGCCGGAGGCGTTCCCGGGCCCGGAGGGCTGAAAAAATTCAGCGCCGGGAACCACTTCCCGGAAACTTGATGACTCCGCCGTCGGACGAGGACGGCGAAGGGGCCGGAGGCGGAGCGGGCTGCTGACGATCGGCCCGCGAGCCCTTGCGGATCTCGAGGATCAGGTCGCACAGCTCTCTCACGGCGCCAGCCCCGCCCGGCTTCGTGAGGTGGAGCGCGGAGGCGTCCTTCACGATCGGCACGGCGTCTGCCGGGCACGCCGAGACACCCGCGCGGCGGAGCATCGCGAGATCGGGGATGTCGTCGCCCACGGCCACGACCTCCTCGGCGTCGATTTCCCAGCGCGCGACGACGGAGTCGAACGCGACGGCCTTGTCGCGCTCCCCCTGGACGATGTTCTCGTCGGGGATCTTGAGCTCCTTGGCCCGCGCCGCGACGACCCGTGACGTGCGGCCCGAAACGAACGCGATGCGGTAGCCGAGGTCCCTGAGGAACACGAGCCCGAGGCCGTCTTTCACATCGAAGGTCTTCGTCTCGCGCCCCTCCTCGTCGAACGTGAGCGAGCCGTCCGTCAGCACACCGTCCACGTCGAGGACGATGCCGCGGACGCGGGAGAGCTTGGTTCTCAGATCGTCGGGAACGATGGGTGCTGCGGGCATCGGAGAGAGTCTATCCCCTCAGATCGACTCGACGCCCCACAGGTCGTGGAGATGGAGCACGCCTTCGGGGCGTCCCTCTTCGTCCAGCACGAAGAACGACGTGATGCGTTTCTCTTCCATGCCCCGGAGCGCCTCGGTCGCGAGCGCGTCCCGCGAGATCGTCTTCGGGGCCTGGTTCATGGCGTCGCCGGCCACCGTGCGCGAGATGTCGAGGGCATCCCGCTCGAGCAGCCGCCGGAGGTCGCCGTCGGAGACGACTCCGCGGAGCCGGCCGTCGCCGTCCACGACCCCCGTGATGCCCAGCCTCTTCTTGGACATCTCGTAGATGACGTCCTTCATCGGCGCGTTCAGCGGCACGCCCGGAATCGCGTCCCCCTTGTGCATGAGGTCGGCGACCTTGAGGAAGCGCTTGCCGAGCTTGCCGCCGGGGTGGAGCGCGGCAAAGTCCTCGGGCCGGAAGCCCTTTTCAACGGAGAGCGCCATCGCCAGCGCGTCGCCCATGGCGAGCTGTGCGGTCGTGGAGGCCGTGGGGGCGAGATTCAGGGGACAGGCCTCTTCGCGGATCGTGATGCGCACGACGACGTCGGCGTTCTTCCCGAGCGTGGAAGCCGGCCGTCCGGTCATGGCGACGAGCCGGGCCCCCCGGCGTCTCGCGTGGGGGACGAGGGCCGTCACCTCGTCGGACTCTCCGGAGTACGAGAGCGCCAGAACGACATCGTTCTCCAGAATCATGCCGAGATCGCCGTGCAGAGCCTCGGAAGGATGGAGGAAAAACGCCGCCGTACCCGTCGAAGCGAGGGTGGCTGCGATCTTTTGTCCCACGATTCCGCTCTTTCCGACGCCGGTGACGATGACACGGCCCTTGCATACCTTCATGAGGGCGACGGCCGCGTCGAATCCCTCGTCGAGGTCGTCGAGGAGCGAGCGGACGGCGTCGGCCTCGATCTCGATCACCCGTCGCGCTTCGTCGCGGGGGGTGCGGCGGGCGGGATCCATCGGGCGGCGATGGTACCGCGACGACCGCGCCCGGGAGACGGGCCCCCGGGAAAACCCTGTAGCGCGTGCTAACGTTTAACTGTTCGGAGGTCCCATTGCCCGAAGCTCCTGAGAACCTGTCAACGTCCCCCGCCTCCCGCCGCCGCCGGGTCCTCGGCGCCACCGCCCTCGTCGCCACCACCACCCTCCTCGGAGGGGCGTTCGGTCCCCGGCTCTTCGCCGGGCCCGATGCGACCAGCCCGGTCATCAAGGAATACAGCGACATCCTCTCCACCGCACGGGCGTGGTACGCGGACGATCTACCCGCCGACAAGCTCGTCTACTCGTCGATCCAGGGGATGCTCGCCACGCTGGACCCGCACACCGCGTTCCTCGAGCCCGAGGAATACGGCGCGATGCAGGAGAAGCAGCGGGGCTCGTTCTACGGCCTCGGGATCATCATCTCGAAGCGGAACGGCAAGATCACGGTCATCACGCCGGTCGAGGGCTCTCCCGCCTACCGGCTCGGCATCCGCGCCGGCGACATCATCGACAAGGTCGAGGGACAGAGCATCGACGACCTGGCCGTGGACGCCGTCGTCAAGAAGCTCAAGGGTCCCAAGGGCACGAAGGTGAACATCACCATCGTGAGGCCAGGACTCGACGAGCCGCTCCAGATGACCGTCACCCGGGCCGCGATCCCCACGAACTCCATCTCCTACTCGTTCATGCTCGACGACGGCACGGGCTACATCCGCCTCAAGGACTTCACGCACACCTCGGGCGCCGAGCTCAACGAGGCCTGGTCCCGGCTCGAGAAGCAGGGCATGAAGAAGCTCGTGTTCGACCTCCGCGGGAACCCCGGCGGCCTCCTCGACCAGTCCATCGCGGTCTCGGACTTCTTCCTCCAGAAGGGGATGAAGGTCGTCTCGACGCGCGGCCGCACCTCGGGCTCGGAGCAGTCGTTCTCGGCCCCCGGCAAGGGCACGCGAGCGGCCATCCCCGTCGTCGTGCTGGTGAACAAGGGCTCGGCCTCGGCGTCGGAGATCGTCTCGGGCGCTCTGCAGGACCACGACCGCGCGATCATCGTGGGCCAGACGTCGTGGGGCAAAGGCCTCGTGCAGTCGGTGTACACGCTGACCGACAACGCGGGCCTCGCGCTCACCTCGGCCAAGTACTACACCCCCGCCGGCCGCTGCATCCAGCGCGACTACCACGACGTCCTCGAGTACCTCACGCCCGAAGAGGAAGAGGGCATCTCGGGCGCGGACGCGGCGGTCGCGAACGAGAAGAAGGAGATCTTCAAGACCGACACCGGCCGTACGGTCTACGGCGGCGGCGGCATCACGCCCGACGTCTTCGTGAAGGGCGAGACGCTCTCGAGGTTCGCGGCGACGCTCTACGCGCGCGGCACGTTCTTCGAGTTCGCCGTGCAGTACCGTAGCAAGCACCCCGACGTACCCAAGGACTTCCGCGCGAACGACCTCGTGCGCGAGGAGTTCTTCAAGTTCGTCGACTCGCGTCCGGTTCCGTTCGACACGAAGGCCCGCGAGGCCTACGCGAAGGAGAAGGACCCGGGCTTCATCGACCGCGCGATCGCCGAAGAAGTGCTCAACGCCGCTCACGGGCGCGACGCCGGCTACCGCGTCTCACTCGAGGGAGACACGCAGCTCCAGAAGGCCATGAGCCTCTTTCCGGAAGCGGAGAGGCTCGCTCAGGCCTACGCGGCCCGGGCCGGGGAGCAGACGGCCCAGAAGGGTCCGAGCCTTCCCAAGCTGATCGGCGGTAAAGACTGAACGTCCGCTGAGCCGGAAGGTCAGAAGCACAGAAGCGCACGAGCCGGAGGGATCCTCCGGCTCGTTGCATTTCAGGGAAAGAACCTCCCGCCCTTTGTAAGGAGCGGCCTCTCGGGGTCGGCAAGGAAGGTCCAGGAAGCTGCCGTGGGGACGGACGCGTTCGCGATGCGCGCGAGAAGCGGCCCGATGGCCGCGAGAGGGACGACGTGATCTGCGGCCACGTGCCGCAGTGCGCTGCGGGGCATGTCGGGATACTCGGCGTCATCCGGGTGCTGAACGATCAAGGTTCCGCCGACGTCCTTGATCGCGAGCGCTCCCGACGTTCCGTCGTCCAGAAGGCCGGTGAGGAGGACCCCGATCACCGCCGACCCCCGCGAGGCGGCGGCGCTCCGAAACAAGGTGTCGACCGCCGGCCGGTGGCCGTTCTCGCGGGCGGCGGCGGATAGGCCGCAGCGGCCCTCACGCACGACGAGGTGGAAATCGGGGGGCGCTACGTAGATGCGCCCGACGACCAGCTCTTCGTCCTCGCTCGCGACCTCTGCAGCGAGCGGCCCCGCTCGTGTCAGGATTTCGGCGAGCCGGCTCGGACCCGCTGGAGCGAGATGCAAGACGATGAGAACGGGCGCGGCGAGATCGGGGGAGAGGTCTGCGACGAGCCTCCGCAAGGCGGTCACTCCTCCCGCAGAGGCTCCAATGACGATCAGCCGATTGTCCATCTCTTCTCACTCTTCCGACTCTTCTCCGAAGCAATGCCGCTGCCGCGATCGCGCTAGCGGGCCTTGCCGTCGAGCACGAGTCTCACCGTACGTAAGAGATCCGCCGAAGAGTACGGCTTGCCGATCAGAGCCAGGACACCCGCGCCCTCGAGCTCCACGCGTTCGTGCTTTTCGAGATTGCCGCTCACGACGACGCAGCGGACCTTTCCGTCGCTCATCTCCGACAGCCGCCGAAACACCTGCTGACCGGAGAGTCCGGGAAGCCCGAGGTCGAGAATCACCCCGGCGATCTCGGAGCCCCTTTCGGCGAACGTCCGAATCGCGTGCTGACCATCCCCGACGGCGATCACGGCATAGCCTTCGCCTTCGAGGAGCTCCGTCGCCGCCGCCCGCAGGGACGGCTCGTCCTCGACGACGAGGAGCGTCTCCGTCCCCGAATACTTGCCGTCCATGGGCCCGATGAACGGCACGTCGACACCCGCTTCCCCGCTGATCGGAAAATACAGAGAGAACGTCGAGCCCCGCCCGAGCTCCGAGTCGACCTCGATGAGGCCGCGTTGCGAGTTCACCATGCCGAAGACGACGGCGAGGCCGAGGCCGTTCCCGAGGCCTTTGGGCTTCGTGGTGAAGAACGGCTCGAAGATGTGCTTCCGCGTGGCCGGGTCGATTCCCATGCCCGTGTCCGAGACGCGGAGCACGGCATAGAGATCGGCGATGGCTCCGACGTGCCGGTCCCTCAGCTCGGCACCGGAGGCGACCTCCGTTCGGATGCCGAGAGTTCCGCCGTCCGGCATCGCGTCCCGCGCGTTGACGCAGAGATTCAGAAGCGCCTGGTGCATCTGATTCGGATCGGCGTTGAACGCGGGGACCTTGTCGTCGACTTCCAACGAAAGCGTGATGTTTCTCGGGAACGTCTCGCGAATCATGCCCGCGACTTCCGCCACGACGTTGCCGAGATGGAGAATGGTGGGGGCGGCATCGGAATGGCGCGCGAAGGTCAGGAGCTGCCGGACGACGCCGCTGCCGCGCCGGACGGCGCTCTCGATGGCGAGAAGCGACTCGCGCTGCTTCGCGGCATTCCCGCGATGGCGCTCGGCGAGCGCCGCATACGCCGAGATGATGTTGAGGATGTTGTTGAAATCGTGCGCGACTCCCCCAGCGAGGGTACCGATCGATTCCAGCTTCTGAATTTCGCGGATCTGATCGGCGAGGCGGGCCCGGTCGGTGACGTCCTCGAACGCGATGAGCGTGAGCCGCCCGGCCCCGCCGTCGGCGAGCTTCGCCGCGTTGACGATGAAACGCCGGAGCGAGCCCTCGATCGGCAGATCGAATGCGAGGTCGACGAGAGGGGCCGCGCCCCCGGCCTCCAGCCTTTCGCGCAGCGCCTCGGAACGGCCCCTGAGCTCGGGCAGCTCGAAGAACGGCACGCCCGTGGCCAGCTTGGGTGTGGTGCGAAACATTCGGTGGAATGAGCCGTTGGCCGACCTCACGAGGAGGCTCTCGTCGAGGACCACGATGCCCTCGCGCAACGTTTCCACGAGAGATTCGGCGTACTCGCGCGAGCGCGTCACTTCTCCCACGGTGCGCTTGAGCGGGTCGATGTCGAAGAACCCGAGGACCACACCTTCGATCCGGTTCTCCACCGATCGGTAGGGACGCATCCGCATCTGGTACCAGTGCCCCGCGCCGGTCATCACCTCCAGCTCGGTCGGTACGACGGTCTCGATGGTGCGGGCCACGAGACCCGGCAGATCCGGTATCGGTATGCTCGTCCGAAGATCGGAAAGACGACGGCCGATGTCGCGGCTGGTGAGGTCGAGGAGCCGCTCGGCCACCGACGTGAGATGGCGGATCGTCCCGTCGGCCGCAAGCATGACGACGGCGAGGTCGAGGCCCTGAAGCAGGTTTGCGGTGTCTTCGTAGGC
>CAZXSG010000039.1:0-11916 GCA_964643185.1 uncultured Holophagales bacterium | reverse complement strand
CCCTCGAATCCCTCCTCCGTCAGCCGGTCGAGCTCCGGCTCGCGGATTCCCTGATAGTTGAAGTCCCCCTGCCCGCCCGGTCCGCGCGTTCGCACGAGCACCTCCAGGGCGTCGCCGCCGAAGAGCGTGTTGCACACCCAGCCCAGGAGGTAGAAGGACGGACCTTCCGTTTTCAGGTGGGGAAAGTAGCGGCTCTTGGGCATCGCGTCCACAGTGACGCGGATCCCGGCCGGAGCGAGCTGACGCTTCACCTCCTCGAGGATCTGTACGTCGTTCACGTACCGATCGCTCGGGCCGGAAAGCCTCACGGACAGTCCCGCGGGGTACCCCGCCTCGGCCAGCAGACGGCGCGCCGCAGCGAGGTCGGGCCGCGTTTCCGGAATCCCCGGGTCGAAGCCGAACACCTGCGGCGGCACGAGCTGCGTCGCCGGAAGGGCCTGGCCGGAAAGCGCCCGCCGCACGAGCTCCTTCTGGTCGAGCGCCAGGCGCACGGCGCGCCTCACCCGGAGGTCCGAGAACGGAGCGCGATCCACCCGGAAGGCGAGGAACAGGACCCGAAGACCCGGCTCCGACACCACCCTCACTCGCGCATCCCGCTCGAGCCGGGCGACCTCTTCGGGCGGAATCGACTCTGCGATCTGAGCCCGTCCGGAAAGAAGCTCCTCGATCCGTGCGGGCGCCGAGGGAACCACGTGGAGCCGGACCTCATGGTATTGCGGTGGGGGACCGGAGAAGAACGGGTTCCGTTGGAGGACGAGCTCCTTGCCCGGCGTCCAGCGGGTCAGCCGGTACGGGCCCGACCCCGTCGTGGGCACGGGCGTCTGGCCCAGCGCCTCCTCCGGAAGGATGAACGAGGACTGTAGATTGGCGAGGAGGTGCGGAGAGCGCCGGCCCGTGCGGATCACGACGCGGTGCGGACCTGCGGCCTCCACGGTGTCGCCCGGGTGGAGCGACGTGTTCCGCGACACCGACGTACGAAGCGACGCGACCACGTCCTGAGCCGTCACCCGGGCGCCGTTCGAGAACCGGGCGTCGCCCCGCAGCTGGAAGACCCAGGTGGAGTCGTCGGGGTTCTCCCAGCTCTCTGCGAGCGCGGGAAGGACGCGGAGCTGGCGGTCGTAGCGCACGAGGCTGTCGAACACGTTCGCGTTGACGTCGATGGAGAAGAGCTCGGCCTGGTAGGGCGGATTCGGGAAGATCCCGGTGACGTCGGCTCGCGTCGCGACGGTCAGGACCGTTCGTGCGGGGTCTACGGCCGCGCGCCGGCAGCCCGCGCAGGACGCGAGCACGACCAGAAGAGCGAGAAGCCGGCGTCCATGCATCCGCGCGCGGACCGGATTGTCTCCGTCCCCGGAGGTGGCGTCCAACGCCCGGATTCTCGGGCGCGCGTCGCTGCTCCCCACACGTCTCGAGTTCCCTCGGCTGGACGTTCGTAGGGGCGCTCGATCAGAGGCCCTGACCCCCCAGCCTGTAGTGAGGTTCTGCCGATCGGCGCCTTCGCATCTCGAGGGCTCGGAACTGGGAGAACTCCGATCGCGCAGCGAGGTAGTTCTGAATGTTCGTGAGGATGAACCAGGGCGTGAGCACGAGAGAGATGATCCCGAACCAACCCGCCACCGCGGTGGTCGTCGTGCAGCTCACGAAGTGCGACCTCGCACAGTCGGAACAGAGATAGCCCTCGACTGTCTTTTCGAAGCGGAGAAGAACCGCACCGATCGTCTGCCGAAACTGCGTGGCGACGAGCGGGCCGGGCCCTCCGCAGGAGTCGCACTCCTCCTCCTCGGGATCTCTGGCGGGCACCGAGGGCGGAGAGGCAGCCTGCAATGCGGTCGCTGTTTCCGAAAGGGTGAGCTTGGCGAAGACCACCCCGCATTTCGGACACGAGGGCTCACCGGCAGACGGAAAAGCACACCGGGGGCAGGTGGATGAATCGATGGGCATGGAGCGGCTCCTGCTCGGAACTACACGGCGAGATCAATCTTTCCGAGTCCCGTCCACCGTATCAAATTCCAGGCTGGATTGTCACCCGGACGATGTCGCAAGGGCGCACACTGAAAAGTGCGAGCGGCAGGGCCGAGGACGTTCCGCGATGAGGGTCGCGCCTCTGCTACGCTGAGTTCGCGTGAGCGGGACGGGCATCGAAACTCGGATCGCCACGGGGCTCCTTCTTACGGCCGCGCTCGCGACGGCCCCGCGCGCGGAGGCGCTGGACCCGGGCCGCCGGATCACCCAGTACATGCTGGACGCCTGGCAGACCGAGCAAGGGCTGCCGAGCAACACGGTGTACGACGTCACCCAGACCCGCGACGGCTACCTCTGGCTCGCGACCGTGGGCGGACTCACGAGGTTCGACGGCGCTCGCTTCACGGTGATCAACCGATCGTCCCACCCGGAGCTTCCGAGCGACTGGGTCCACGTGCTGCACGAGGACCGCGAGGGCCGCCTCTGGTTCGGCACCGACGGCGGGGGGCTCTTCCACCTGAAAGACGAGGTCGTCACGACCGTGGCGAAGAATCTCGGCGGTGAGTTCCTCGTGAGGGCGATCCACGAGAACGACGACGGCACGTTCCTGGTGGGCACCGAGGGCGGCGGCCTCAGCTGGCTGAAGGACGGGCGGTTCCGCACCATCACCCGGCGGAACGGCTTGCCGAACGACGACGTCATGGCGATCCTCGACGACGGAACCGGGATGCTCTGGATCGGCACGTCAGGGGGCGTCACGCGGTTCCCGAAGGCCTCTCTCGCGATGGTCTTCGCCGGGGGCACTGCCCCGCTCGAGGCCTTCGACAACGGTGAGAGGCGGCTCCTCGGAATGATCAAGGTTCTGCTCGTCGATCGCGAGGGAGCGGTCTGGATCGGATCCAACGGGGGCGCTCAGCGGTGGAAGGACGGCGTGCTCACCACGTTCGGAACGAAGGACGGTCTCCGGAGCAACGCGATCATCGCGTTCCATCAGGATCGAGCGGGCAACTTCTGGGTGGGGACGTACGGCGGCGCCCTCTCGCGCCTCCGTCCCGAAGGGACGTTCGAATCGCTCACGGCGCGGGAAGGCCTCACGGAGGACCGTGTCTTCGCGATCTGCGAGGACCGTGAAGGCAGCCTCTGGCTGGGCACGGGCAGCGGCGGGCTCAACCGCATGCGCGACGGCAAGGTCCTGAGCTTCACGACGTGGGAGGGGCTCTCCTCGAACCACGTGTACTCGATTCTCGAAGACCGCGAAGGGGCGATCCTCATGGGCACGGTCGACGGCGGGCTGAACCGACTGAAGGACGGCCGCGTCACGACGGTGAAGAAGGAGGACGGGCTCCTCTCCGATTTCGCGGGCGGACTGTGCGAGGACCACCGCGGCCGGCTCTGGGTCGAGTCGCCGGCGGGGATCAACCGCATCGAGAACGGGAGGATCACCGAGGTCTCCTTCGGAAAGGGGCTGCCCGCGTACCCCACGCGGCCGATCGTCGAGACCCGTTCGCGCGACGTGTTCCTGGCGCTCCGGGGGCGGGGGCTGGTCCGCCTTCCGGGGGGAGACGAGAAATCGCCGGAGGTCCTCGAAGGGCTCCCCGATGCCCAGGTGATGGCGATCCTGGAAGGCCGCGACGGCAGCCTCTGGCTCGGAACGGACCGGGGCGGGCTCGTGAGGCTCAATGAAGGAGTCGTCCGTACGTACACCATCAAGGACGGTCTCTCGAGCGACCGGGTGTGGGCGCTTCACGAGGACGAAAGCGGCACGCTCTTCATCGGCACGTACGGCCGGGGAATGAACCGGCTGAAGGACGGACGCATCACCCGGTACACCGCTTCCGAAGGGTTCGCCGAGGACGAGGTCGTGAGGATCCTCGAGGACGCCGAGGGCCTTCTGTGGATCGGTGGGGCGCGCGGCCTCTTCAGGATCTCGAAGTCGGTGTTCGACGACCTGGCCGCGGGACGGCCGCCGGCGCTGCCTCCGGTGCACTTCGGCATGCCCGAGGGCATGCGCATCGCCGAGACGTGTGCCGGCTCGCAGCCGAACGGATGGAAGGCGCGCGACGGCCGCATGTGGTTCCCCACGACGAAGGGCGTCGTCGTGGTCGACCCGGCCCGCATCCCGCGAAACCTCCAGCCGCCGCCCGTGTACCTCGAGGGCGTCACGGTGAACGGGGCGCCGCTCCAAGCCCCGGCCGAGGCTGGAAGCCTGGCGTTGCCGCCGGCCGACACGCTGGAGATCCGCTATACGGCCCTCAGCACCCTCGTGCCGCGACGCGTGCGCTTCCGCTACCGCCTCGAGGGTTTCGACCCCGACTGGATCGAGCGCAGCTCCGACCGTGCGGACCGAATGGTGCGTTACACGAATCTGCCGCCCAGGAGCTACACGTTCCGGGTCATCGCCTCGAACGACGACGGCGTCTGGAACGAAACGGGCGCATCGCTCGCCTTCTCGGTGCGGCCACGCGTCTGGCAGTCCTGGTGGTTTTACGCAGTCGTCGCGCTCTCTTTCGTGGGAGTCGGCGTCGCGGGACAGAGAGTGCGGGTCGCTCGTCTCAAAGCCCAGCGCGAGGAGCTCCACGGCATCGTCGCCGAGAGAACCCGCAACCTCGAGGTCGAACGGCAGCGGGCGGACACCGAACGCCTCAAGGCCGAATCGGCAAACCGCGCCAAGAGCGTCTTCATCGCGAACATGAGCCACGAGCTCCGCACCCCGCTCAACGCGGTGCTGGGCTTCGCGCAGCTCATGGGACGCCGGACCGGCCGCGACGAGGAAGACCTCGAGCACCTCGCCATCATCGGCCGGAGCGGCGAGCACCTCCTCGGTCTCATCAACGACGTCCTCTCGATCTCGAAGGTCGAGGCGGGCGCGGTGAGCATCTCGCCCACGACGTTCGAGCCCGCTCCCCTGCTCCGGGGCCTCGTCGAGATGCTGCGCGTGCGGGCGGAAGGGAAGGGCCTGGATCTCGTCTGCGACCCGCCGGAGGGTTTTCCGCCGGCGGTCATCGGCGACGAGGGGAAGCTCCGGCAGATCCTCATCAACCTCCTCGGCAACGCGGTGAAGTTCACCGAGAAGGGCCGGGTGTCCTTCCACGCGCGCTGGCAGGACGGGCAGGCCCGCTTCGAGATCGAGGACACCGGCCCGGGGCTCTCCGGCGAGGAGATGGAGTCCCTTTTCCAGCCGTTCGTCCAGACGGAATCGGGCCGCAGATCGACGGAAGGGACGGGTCTCGGCCTTTCGCTCAGCCGCAGCTTCGCAAGGCTCATGGGCGGGGACGTCTCCGTGAGGAGCGAGCCGGGGAAGGGCTGTCTCTTCACCTTGGCGTTGCCGCTTCCGGCCGGAGAGGAAAGCGTCGCGACACGAGCGCGCGGAAGCCGCCGACGCGTCGTGGGCCTCGCAGCGGGAGAGACGCCCCGCCGCATCCTCGTTGCCGACGACGTCCTCGAGAACCGGCTCCTTCTCTCGCGGCTCCTGTCGTCGACGGGCTTTCTGGTGACGGAAGCCGTGGACGGCGCGGAGGCCGTACGCCAGTGGGAGATGGAGCGCCCCGACCTGATCCTGATGGACGTGAGGATGCCCGTCCTCGACGGTCTGACGGCGACCCGGCGCATCCGCGAGGCCGAGGCCTCCCGGGGACCCTCGGAGCCGCCGCGGCCGGTGCGGATCATCGCGCTCTCGGCGAGCGCGCTCCAGCACGAGCGGGGCGACATCCTCGCCTCGGGCTGCGACGATTTCATCGCCAAGCCGTTCCGGGATGCCGCCATCTTCGAGAAGATCGGCTCGCTGCTCGGGGTGCGCTACGAGTACGAGGCGGCCCCCGACGCCTCGAGCCGGCCGGGCGGCGCCGGAAAGGCGGACATCCTGACCCCCGGTCGGCTCGCCGCTCTGCCCGCGGAGCTGTTCACCAGGCTGCGCGACGCCGTGACTGTGGGAGACGACGAGGCCGCCGCGCAGGCAGCCGAAGCGATCGCCCGCGAAGACGCCGCTCTCGGTGAGGCTCTCGGCGAGGCCGTGCGCGACTTCCAGCTCAGCCGCCTGCTCACCCTGTTGGAGAGCTCGAAAAAATAGACGGCAGCCGGACGGCTATCCTCGCTCCGTGAGGGAGAGCGAGCGGCAGGTGGCCCGACAGAGGCTGATCCGGCTCCTCCAGGGCGCGTACTCCGGAGAGCTGGCCGCGTCTCACGCCTACATCGGACACGCCCTCTCGGTGCGCGACGCCGCCGAGCGAAGCCGCATCCGGGCGATCGAGGACGAGGAGCTCGTCCACCGGGCGTGCGTGGGAAGGATGCTCGCGTCGCTCGACGCGAAGCCGGACGAGACTCGCGAGCGAATCATGCGCCGCGTGGGCCAGACGATCGGGCTCCTCTGCCGCATCGGCGGCTGGTTCGTCCCCATGTACGGCGCCGGACGGCTGGAAGCCCACAACGTGAAGGAGTACGAGGACGCGGCCGACGACGCGGTGAAGTGCGGACGGGACGACCTCGTCGAGGAGCTGCTCGTGATGGCCGAGGTCGAATGGGAGCACGAGCACTACTTCCGCACGAAGGTGCTCTCCCACCCTCTGAGCCGGATCGTGCCGGTCTGGAAAGCCATCCCGCCGAAGCAGGCGATCCGTACGTCGCATGCCGCGCGCCACGGCGCTCCCATGTCGCTCGCCCGGAGGGCGGGCGGTCTCGTCGCCGAGCTCGGAGGCCAGCCGCCTCCCTTGACGGACCAGATCGTGAGGGACGCCGTCGACGGTCACGGCGGTGATCGACGGCCTGGGGATCCAGAGATTCAGCGGGGCGCGGCCGACGTGTACCAGTAGGCCCAGGCGATCAACAAGGCCTGAAGCGGCAGACGCGCCCAGAGGAACGCCGGGGAGAACTTCTGGAAGTCCTGGGGATGGAGCGCCATGTGCACGTTCGCTGGAAACACGGCGATGAGGAGCGCGATGAGACCCCAGGCCGCGAGCTGCGAGGTCCTCGGATAGAGGAGCAGCGCGCCCAGGAGGATCTCGGCGGCGCCGCTCGCATACACCATCGCGGAATGCCAGGGGATGTAGGGCGGCATGATCCGCACGTAGAACCGCGGGGACACGAAGTGGTTCACGCCGGCGGCGATGAACAGCAGCCCGAGCACCACCTTGAGGATTCCGTGGATCGTCATCGTCTCTATCGCCTTCTCCCTGGCCTCCCGCCCCCGTTTCCGATGGTGCCCGAAGGGATCGCGATGCCGTACGCCAACCGTACGTGATCCGGACCGCCATTGGATCTTCGACCTTGCTAATCTCGAGCCCGGCGGACCGTCCGCCGGAGGTGGTCGTATGAAGGTCTCGACCCGGCTCGTCGCGTCGTTCGTCCCCGCACTCGTCACAGTCACGGCGCTGGCCGCGACGACCTTCTTTCCGCTCCGAGGGGAGTTCCTGCCCGCCCCACGGACTGCCGTGGCCCGGGCCTACGCGGTCTCGACGGAGATCGTGGGACACACGGACGGCCGCATCTCGGCGCGCATCGAGCTGCGCGATCTGGATTCGCGGCGGCTCGTCACGACGGCGAACACGCTGCTCACCCCGGGCATCGTGAAGACCCTGCCCGTGTCGGGCCATCCGGGCCTCGAGACCCGGATCTCGGTGAGCGCCTCGGGCCCGCGCGACCTGAAATACTTCGTGGAGGTTCTTCGGCTGGGCGTCCTGGAATCGCGGCACGAGGGCGTCGTCGGCCTGGAGTGACGTGAGCGGTCAGAGCGCCCGCTCGAGCGCGTCCGCCACGGCGGCCTGACGGGTCAGGAGGAGCCGGAGACCCTCGCCTTCGAAGCGGCTCAGAGGCGTGCGCGTGCGGTGGACGAGCCGGGCCTCCTCGATCGAGAGGAGCTCGAGCGGCAGGCCCTGCGAGTGGAACGCGTAGATCGCGTCCCGCGTGGGCTCGGTCGCCCAACCCTGCGTCAGGGGATAGCCCTGATCGCGGATCTCGAAGTCCCGTTCGAATTCGAGAGTTGAGCCCGGAGAAGCCTCGCCCCGCCTGGCCCGCGACGAGCGAGGGCGGATCTCCACACTGTGAACGTCCCTCACGCCGCGCAGAGGGATCACCGTCACGAGGTACCAATCCGGCGTCCACCCACTGACCGAGCTGCCGCCGATATGCTGGTAGCGAACCTCGACGGCCCGGCCGGAGACCTCGGCCTCGAAACGCAGCAGAAACTCGTTCTCGCGCGTCGCGGTCGTTCCCCAGCCCCGGGCAATTTCCTCGAATCGGGCCAGCCGGCGGCGTCCCGAGGCGCGCGCGAGCAGCCAGCAGACGACGATCGCAACCCCCGCCGCGAGCAGGATGAGCCGCGTTTGCGCGAGCTCGGGCGATTCCATGCGCGAGACCTCCGGGAACGGTAGTATCCATCCCAAATTAGGAGGTCCCATGAAGAAGATCCGTGTCGCAACCGCGCTCGCCCTGGTTCTCCCGGCGCTCCTCGCCACATCGCTGTTCGCCGAGTCCCACAGCGAGAAGAAGGGCGCTCCGCCCGCCATGTCACCGGCCCAGATGGAGGCCATGAAGGCCTACATGGCCGCCGCGACCCCGGGCGAGGCCCACAAGAAGATGGCCAAGATGGCGGGCAAGTGGAAGGTCAAGGTCTGGAGCCAGATGGATCCCTCGGCGCCGGCCGAAACGTCCGAGGCCACCGCCGAGTTCTCCACGATGCTCGGCGGCCGTCACCTGGTCCAGAAGTTCAACGGCACCATGATGGGTCAGCCGTTCGAGGGCCGCGGCACGACGTCCTACGACAACGTCACGGGCGAGTACATCGACACGTGGAGCGACACGATGTCGACGGGCATCTCCGTGATGAAGGGGAAGGCTGAGGGCAACGTCGTCACGCAGACCGGCTCGATGGTCGACGCGGTGACGAAGAAGACCATCGAGATGAAGTCCATCGGCACGTTCAAGGGCGACGACGCGATGGCCTTCGAGATGTGGATGTCGGGCCCCGACGGCAAGATGTTCAAGTGCATGACGCTCGACTACACCCGCGCGGGTGGAGCCAAGAAGAAGGGCTGAACCGAATTGCTCCCTGAGCGGCGTGCCCCGGCGCGCCGCTCTCGTGGCGGGCCGGACGAGCGGGTCAGAAGCCCTGGCTGCCGAGCCCCTTCGGGGATCGCGCCAGGATCGCGTCCACCTCGGGGGCGGAGAGTCCGGCGAGCCTCGTGAGCGCCTCGGCGGTGCGTTGGGGATCGAACACGGGGGAGTCGCTGCCGAAGACGATGAGGTCCAGTCCGGCGGCGCGCAGATCGGCCCCGAGCGTCGCGGCGTCTTCCGGAGTGATTGCGGGAACGCCTTCCGAGGCCTCCTCGAGGAGAACCGCCGAAATGTCGAACAGCACGTGCGCCCGGCTCTCCCCTGCCCGCTGCATCCAGCCGGTCAGAGTACGGAAGACCGAGCGGGTCCAGCGGCCGTAGCCCCCGCTGCCGCCGAGGTGCGCGACGATCACGGTGAGGCGCGGATGCGGCCGCAGAACGGATTCGGCGAACCGCTCCACGTCGGCGACTGTGGTTCCCCGGCGCTGCGGATCGAGGTGGAGAAGAATCGGAAGCCGCTCTCTTTCGGCCCAGGCGGCGATCTTCGCAAGCTCGGCCAGGTCGCCGGCCTTCCGAAGGTCGACTCCCGAGGACGCGACGTGGATCTTGATGCCGGCGCAGCGGAGCACCTGATGGCATCGCTCCAACTCTTCGCGCGCGTAGCCCCGGAGGACCGGAGCCGAGCAGAACGCGACGGCACGACCCGGATACCGCGCGGCCTCGCGTGCGACGTGATCGTTCTCGCGCGCCACGCGGACGCGTTCCTCTTCGACAGAAAGCTTCAACCCGAAGAGCTCCTCGCTGCCGTAGAGGTGTGCCATCGATACGAGCACGGCATGCGAGACGAACGTGGCGCCGGGACGCTC
Source organism: uncultured Holophagales bacterium (assembly GCA_964643185.1). Classification (GTDB taxonomy): domain Bacteria; phylum Acidobacteriota; class Thermoanaerobaculia; order UBA5066; family UBA5066; genus JAEUQS01. The sequence goes on along the minus strand of CAZXSG010000039.1, from coordinate 2,045 downwards.
TCCCGGCGTTCCGAGAACCCGTTGTGCCGTCTTGTAGGCCTCGTCCGGGCGAGAGAACGTCGCGCCGGCGGACCTCCAGTCGCGCAGGATGTCGTCTCCCAGGAGGTGCACGTGATGGTCGACGCGGCGCGGACCCTGGCCGCCGGCGCCGGGCCCGGAACTCGAGCACGAGGCGGAAAACAGGAGCGCGAGCGGGAGCACGAGGAGCAGGAGCCGTGAGCGCATGCGCGATCCCTTCGTCCCATCCGTCGATCGAGGAACGGTCTTGCGACCGTGGCCGATTCGTCCAAGCGGAGCGGATTCCATCTTCCCAGGTTGTGGGGATGCGATCCATCGTGCTCAGGCCCCTGCGTGGCTTCGTGGCGCTCGCGCTGCTCCTGGCGTGTTCGCCTTTCCGGCCCGGAAGGGCCGAACCGGGCGGTGTGCAACGCGGGCGAGGCGGCTCGCCGAATGGCTTGAAATGAAGGCCTGCGCCCGCCCTGTGGTGGTCAGTTCCTCGATCTGCCGCACGATGCGCGACAGATAGAAAGGCGAGAGATTATTCTCTGGTTCTTCGACCGCGATGAGGGTCAAGGCCGGCAACGGGACGCTGCCGGCCTGGAATGCAGCGCCTGCAGAGCCGTCGGCGATCCGGCCTTCAACGTCGAGTGTCGCAGCCGTCATTGCGAGATGAAACAGCGAACGCTGTCCGTCGCTCAGGTCCTCCAGCCCGCGGTCGCGCCCCTCCTCGTCGGGATGAAACACAACCTCGACTTTGCGGATGAACTCTTGGAAACGGAGGTCAACAGGCCGGAACACTGGCTTTGTGTCTGTACCGGCGCTGTGCACCTGTTGCCAGCGCCGCTCCACAGCCTTGGAAACGAGGTCGACGGCTGCCTCGCCGCCAAAGGCGCCATTGAGGCGCCCGCCCGCGTCCAGGAAGACGTCCTTCATCCCCTGAGACCAGGTGATCGCGCGCCACAGGCGACCGCGCAAGAAAGCGCTCACCTGAGAAGAGCCGTCCCGGCTCGCGGGGACGTAGATCATCTGGATACGGGCGCGGTCGGTCGGCCGCAAGTCCGAGCGATCCCCATCCTCGAAATTGCCGATTGCGCGGATGGCCTGATACTTCTGTTCGATCACACCTTCGAGCGAGCCGTCATCGGTCCAGCGGCCTTCGAGCCTCAGCCGGCATTTCAACCGCCCGTCTTCTTCGCAGGCCATTTGATGAAAGAACTCGGGCACCCCGGCGTGGCCGTCCACGCGATCAAGCTCCGGAAAAGCCAGGATTGCCTCGACCACAAACTCTCGTTCGAGCGGTACTCCCGCTTCGGCGCTGGGCACATGGAAATCCTGCCGGCGCAATCGTCGATGCTCGGGCGTCACCCCGAACAGCCTCAGCATCGCTTGCATCACCGCAGTCTTGCCCGAACCATTGACGCCCACGAACGCGGTGAGACCTCGCGCCATGTCGATTGTCGTCGTCTGCGGTCCAAAGCACCGGAAATTCGTCAGGAGAAGCCGTTCGAGATACATAAGTAATCCACAATTTTGGAGCCGGCCGGCGATCCATTACTTCCTGGGAGCGCACAATCAGGAGGCGAGGACGGCCTCCATCTGCTATCAAGGCGGTTCTGGAGCGCGAGGATGGCCAGGATGACATCCCGCCGGCGCTGGTGGGCGAGATCGGGGGCAATGGAACCGGAAGGAGAGAAACCGGGAGAGACGGTTATCGGCGACTTCGATGCCGCCGACGAACTGCTTTTTGCGGCCGAGAGCGGCGGTTTGCGCAGTCTCGGGCCCATTCACGTGCAGCGGTCGGGGCAGATCGGGCCCCTGATCGAACTGGTCCGCGCGCGACAGCGATACCCAGAAGCCTTTGCGTCCGTGGTGCTGGAAGCGCCATTCGTCGCGACAATTGAGGCCGCGCTTGATCGTGACACGGTGGCCGGCACCGAAAAGAACGCACAGGCGGGCGTCTTCCCGCTTCAGCGGCTCGGCGCAGACGGCGAGCCATCGGACCCGTGGCCGCTTTGGGCAAGCCGGGCCGAACAGGCCGCCCTCAC
>CAZXSG010000038.1:0-11953 GCA_964643185.1 uncultured Holophagales bacterium | reverse complement strand
GGCTGTACAGCGCGGGGGGATCGGCTGGGCCGTCGCCCAGCTCGACGCCGGGCGGAGCTAGGGCCGGACCGAAGCTCTGGAAGAAGGGGCGCGGCAAGCTCGGCGCGTTCGATCCGCTCCTCGGTGCCTGGTTCGCCGAGGCGGGCTCGACCATGGGCCCGATCCGCTGCCAGCGCACGTTCGAGCCCATCCTCGCGGGGAAGTACGTGCGTCTCACGGCACGCTGGGCCATCGGCCGCGGCGAGCGCAAGAAGATCTACGAGGAAGAGGCCGTCATCGGCGCGGGAGACGGCGGCGCCGTGACGTTCTGGTCCTTCACGTCCGACGGCAAGCGCTCGCAGGGCGTGCTCGCGAACGTGAAAGACCTGCACCCCGAGGCCGTCGGCTTCGAGGCGCGCATGCCCGCCGGCCTCGCGCGGATGGCCTACTGGCCCTCGGAGGACGGCGGGTTCCACTTCGTCGTGGAGGCAAAGAAGAAGAAGGGCTGGGGCCGATTCGTGGATCATCACTACCGGCCCCTCCTCCTGGGGAGCGAGTAGGTCCCCTTCACCGCGCTTCGGCGGGCGCGACCCTCTTCATCTCCATCGTCCAGTTCACCTCCCACGTGAGGCCGTCGTACGAGAACGCCTGCTCCCAGCGGGCGTCCTCGCTGCCGTCCCGCGTCCACACGAAGCGCACCTTCACGGGTCGGCCGTCGTCGTCGTCCTCTCCGTAGAACTCACCACGGCCGTCCGAGAATCCGCCCGCGACCGCGGGGAAGAGCTTTCCCGTGCGGCTGTTGATCCAGAAGATCGACCACTGCTTCCGCTCGACGTCGAACGTGCGGAGCGTCATCCCCGACCAGCCCTTCGTGGGGAACGCGATCTCGTCCACGTTGGCGACGCCGCCGAGGTGCCGCCAGCAGACGTTCCTTGCCGGGAACGTGTCCCAGTCGTCTTTGCCCACGCCGCGCTGCGTGAGGCGACGGTTGGTCACGTCCCAGGTGCCGGCGAGGAAGTCGAAGTCCGTCACGGTGCCCTTGCGCTCGAGCGTGTAGCCCGGCAGTCCCGCGCCCATCGGGGAACGCTTCGTCGGCGCGAGCCTCAGATGCTGGACCGGCCCGATCTCTTTCCATTCCGGCGACGCCGCGAGGGCGGCGCGGTAGGCCTCGTGCGCGGCGGCCGACGGGAACGCCGCAAGCCAGACGAAGACGCGCTCCCCTTCGCGAACCGGATGCCGGGGAAAGTTGTTCCCGGCGTGCTCGGTGACGAACGTCGCGAACGGTTCCGCGCCGGCCTTCTCGAGCGCCGGCTTCAGGGCCTTCTCGAAGAGCCCGGGGAAGGACGGCTCGTTCTCCGGGGTCAGGGACACGATCATCGCCGCGACGACGGCGGCCGGCCCGGACGGCTTCAGAGGCGAAGCGGGCCGGAGGAGCAGCACGTCGTCGGAGTCGACGATGGTCGCGTTGGTCTCTGAGCGGTGCTCCCTCCAGACGGGACCGTCGTAGTACTCCGTGAGCGACTTCTTCCGCGAGGGCAGGTCGGCATGGCCCCGCAGCCAGACGACCTTGTCCGGAGCGTCGAGGTCCCGGAAGAAGCCGAGGACCCGCATACCCGTCGCCTCGTGGGGATCGAGGAGCTTCTCCTCGAAGATCCGGATGAACGTTTCCCGCTGCCCGGGCTGAAGCGTGTACTGGCGAAGCTCGACGACCTGAACCTGAGCGGCCTCGATCATGGGTTTTCCCTCCACGACCGAGAGTGGACGGCATACATGACACCCTATGTCATGTATCTTGTGAGGCGCGAAAAAAGATGCGCGCGAGCCGCCTCCTCTCGGTGCTCCTCCTCCTCCAGTCGCGGGGCCGCATGAGCGCGCAGGCGCTCGCGAAGGAGTCCGGCGTCTCGGTACGCACGATCCTCCGGGACATCGAGCACCTCGGCGGGTCGGGCGTGCCCATCACGGCCGAGCGCGGACGGACCGGCGGTTTCGAGCTCCTCGACGGCTGGCGGACGCGCCTCACGGGGCTCACGTCTCACGAGGCGCAGGCGCTCTTCATGGGCGGCCTGCCCGGCCCCGCGAAGGAGCTGGGGCTCGGAGAGGCGCTCGCCTCGGCGCAGCTCAAGCTCCTCGCGACTCTTCCTGAAGGTTGGCAGCACGACGCGCGGCGCGTGGGCGCGCGATTCCACCTGGACTCATTGCCGTGGTACCGGAGCGCCGCTCGAGCCAACCACCTGCCCGCCGTGTCGGGTGCCGTCTGGGACGAACGACGGCTGAAGGTCCGCTACGAGAGCTGGGCCGGCGTCGTCGAGCGCACGCTCGAGCCGCTCGGTCTCGTCCTCAAGGCGGGCGAGTGGTATCTCGTCGCGCGTCCGGCGCACCGGCCGAGCGCTGGGCGGGGAACCGAGCCCCGCACGTACCGGCTTTCGAACGTCCTCGAGCTCGTCGCGTCCGATGAGCGCTTCGAGCGGCCCGCGGCGTTCGACCTCGCCGCGTTCTGGAAAGAGTCCACGGCCCGCTTCGAGCGGGAGATCCAGCGTGGGACGGCCGTCGTCAAGGCCACGGCACGGGGTCTGAAACAGCTTCGCGCGACGAGCGCGGCGATCGCCACCGCCATCGACGCCGCGCGCCCCCGGAGGGGCCGCGGGGGACGCTTCCTCATCCAGGTTCCCATCGAGTCGGTCGAACAGGCGGCCTCCGCGTTCCTTCCGCTCGGGGGCGAGGTCGAGGTGCTCGAGCCCGCAGCGCTCCGCTCCCGCCTCCTGGCGCGGGCGAAGGCCGTGCTCCGCAGATACGGGGCGCGGAGACCTTGACAAGATTGTTTCGATAACACAATATTCGTACTGTGACACGAAACAAGTCGGCAGTGTCAAACAACGACGAGCCGAGGATCTACAACCGACTGGCGGTGCTGCGGGCGGAACGCGGGCTGACCCGTCAGGACCTGGCCCGGGCCGTCGACGTCAATTACCAGACGATCGGGTTCCTGGAGCGTGGCGACTACAACCCGAGCCTGCTGCTGGCGTTCGCCCTGAGCGAGTACCTCGGGGTCCCCATCGAGACGATCTTCTCCCCCCGGCCGTTCCAGCCCCTGAAGAGCTGGCCCTCGGCGCAGGCGGGCGGATAGCCCCGGTGGGAGCCGGAACAGGAAGGAAGACATGCGCGAACGGATGAAGTTTCTCGGAGTCAGCATGGCCCGGCGGAGCCGGCGGCGCTGGCTGGTCGCGACGACCTACGCCGTCCTGGCGGGCTTCGTCACGCTCCTGTGGACCCTCGGGCGCGACCGCGGCGAGGCCTTCGCGTTCGTCGGGATCCTGCTGGCCACGTCGCTCGTGGTCAACGCCGTCATCTTCGGCGGCTACGGCCGCTGGGGCCTCGTGAAGCCATTCAACACGCGCACGCCGTTCGGCGCACCGGTCCCCTGGCACAACGACGAACGGGAACGGAATCGGCGCGACCGGATGCACTTCTACGCGTACCGGGTCGTCGTTCCCCTGCTGCTCTTCGGCTACTTCCTGGGCAGGGACCCGTTCCAGATTCCCGAGGTGAGCCGCGCGCTCTTCCTGACGGCGCTGGTCCTCGGGCTCACGCTCCCTCAGGCGCTGCTTCTCTGGATCGAGCCCGACATGGAGTTCGACGAGGCCGTGCACGGAATCTGATGACGGGCGCCCGAATCACTTCGGGAGGAGATCGAGCACCTCGTCGAAGCGAAAGTCCTGGGCCGCGGCCCCGAGCCTCAAGGCCGTCGGCGTCGGGGCCGGGAGTCGGGCTCATCTCCTCGCCCAACCCGGACCAGCCAAGCCGAAAGCAAGACCGCACCCAACGGTGAAGAGGCAAGAGCATGGACTTTCCCGTGGATCTCAACGACCTGGTTCTGTTCGCCCACGTGCTCCAGCTCGGCAGCTTCTCGGAGGCCTCCCGCAGGACCGGCGTTCCCGTCTCCAGCCTGAGCAGAAAGATCAGCGGGCTAGAACGTCAGCTGGGAGTGCGATTGCTCGAGCGGACCACGAGATCGCTGAAAGCGACGGAAACGGGCCGTGAGCTCTTCTTGCATTGCCAGCGACTGATGGAGGTCGTCGAAGGGGTACAGGCTTCTCTCCAGCAGCGCGAAGCCGAGATCAGCGGAACGCTGAGGCTGGCGGCGCCACCCAGTCTGTCGGAGCTCGTCCTCGTCCCGCTGATCGAGTCTTTCATCGCACAGTATCCGAAGGTCTCCGTGAGGACCCTGGTGACGGACCGGCACCTCGACATGGTCGAAGACGAGGTTGACGTCTCGCTACGGGTCGGCCGCCAGGCTGAAAGCAGCCTCATCTTCAGGCGATTGATCCGATACCGCCACATCCTGGTCGCGGCGCCGGCCTATCTCGCGAGCGCGGGTCCGCCGGAGAATCCAGCGGACCTCGGACGACACCGGCTCCTCGGCTTCACCAAGTGGTTCGGCGATGTGAGCTGGAGGTTGTCCCACGGAACCGAGGTCCAGCAGTCGACGCTGCAGCTTTCGCTCGGGATGAACGACTATGCGGGTATTCTCCGGGCGGCCGTCGCTGGCATGGGAGTGGCAGAGATCCCGTCGATTTTGTGCCGGAGGGAGCTGCGGGAGGGTCAGCTCGTGGCTGTGATGCCCGCGTGGCAATTCGACGAAGTGGATCTTTCGGCCTACTACCTGGTCCGCCACCATCCGTCGCGCAGGGTCGAGCTGTTTCTCGACCATTGCTCGGTACACATGAGGAAGATGGGACTGTCGTCCCCTTAGGCCCGCCGCGGGTCAATCGTCCCAACGGGCGTAGATCAAAGCAGCGCGGCAATGACTGGGTCCGTAGACGTCCACTCCGGCGAGCTTGTCGATCCAGCGGCCCTGAATCTCCGAGGAGCACTGCTCGATCACGCCGTCGAGCAATGTACGGAATAGGGCGAACTTGTTGTCCCAGCCGTACTTCCCGGCGGCCCCCGACAACACCTTCATCTGGTCTGTGCCGTCGTGGATGCGCTTTACGGTTCTGTAGACGTCCATGGCGTAGTCTTTCGTGATCTGAACGTCCTCGCGGCCTGCCAGGTAGGTCAAATGACCGGGGACCAGAACATCGAAGTCATAGGCCAGGAGCTCGTCGAAGACCTTCAGATAGGCATGCATGTTCGTGCTGAGGTCAAAGTCCATGAAGGGCACATGACCGGCGGCGATCGTATCAATCGCGATCAGGACCTTTTTGTCCGGGATGTAGATGAACAGATCACCGTCGGGCGAGTGCCATCGCCCCCTCTTGAGCTCTACGGAGAGGCTGCCCAGCTTCAGCGTGCGGCGGCCCTTGAACGTGCTCGTCGGCAGCGGCCTGCGCGGGTCGTTCTTCTCACGCAGGAACGCTGCTGTGTCTGCCTCAGCGACGATCACCAGATTCGGTATCTGCTTGACGAGCGGACCGGCGCCGGCGATGTGGTCGAGATGGGTGTGAGTGTAGACCAGCTGCTTGATGGGCTCCTGGGTGACCTCGGCCACGGCCTTGACGATGTGCTGCGCGAACGACGGGGGCGCGTCGAAAAGGACCACGCCCCGGCCGCTGGTCGCGAAGGCCGACTGGTAGATGCCGTCTGTGACGACGTACACGCCGGGCTTGACCTGCTGAACGAGATAGCCCTTCGAAGGATCGACGGCAAGAGCCTTGGCCTTGATCTGCGGCAGGACCGGAGCGAAGCTCGGGAGCCGGTCGAGGTCCTGCGCGCCGGCGCCAGCGCTCGACAACAGCCCCAGAACGATGGCCAGGCTGAGAAGAAGTTTGGGGGCTTTCATGGTGAGCGTCCTCTCGAGGGCTTCAGGCGTGAGGTTGGTTGGTCGCGAAGAGATAGCGGTGGATCTTCCACACGGAGTCTTCGCGGCGAAATACGAACAGTTCGTTGTTGCCTTCCCGAACCTCGATGCCGGTGGCCAGGATGCGTGTGAGCCCTGCCGAGCTTGTCCGAGCCCAAGCCCAGTCGCCTGCTTCCTGGACTTCATGGATGTCGAAGTGGACGGACAGCTTGATCGTGGCGAACACTTGTTCATAGCCGGCCCGCACGGCTTGGCGGCCGACCAGCGCAGGCGCATGCTGCGGCATGAACACCGGCTCGCTGCCGAAAAGGCCGAGGATCGTCTCGATCTGGTTGCCGTTCAGCGCCGTTTCGTAGCTCTCGATGACGGATTGGATGGTGGTACTCATTGGCTGGACTCTCCTTCGTGTCCTAGGCCAAGATCCCATCCTTCCAACAACGGTACAATAACCAAGATCAGAAAAGACTATTGCATTAGTGAAAATATGAGCCAGGCAGTCGGCTCAGAATCCGTTGTGCGCGGTGTCGTAGGTCTTGCCGTCGGCGGCAGCTATTAGAAAATTTTCTAATGACTGAGCACTCCCCCAGCTCGCTGTCCTCGAACACCTTCTTCAGGTGGTAGTTGATGGTCGGGACCTCCACGTCGTAGAGCTGCGCCATCATCTTCTGGCTGAGCCACACGTTCTCGTCGGCGTACACCGCCTCGACGCCCCCCGTGCCGCTGGCCGCCACGAAGGTCGCCTACTCGGCCGCCGAGGAGCGCACGAGGGACGCGGTCGGCTTCTTCTTGCGGGTCACGCGGCGTCCCCTGAAGGCTTCTTGATGTCCTGCGTCATGTGCTCGACCGCGAGGACCGCGAGAACGTCGTCGAAGCGGAAGTCCTGAGCTGCGGCGCGGAGGGCCTCCCCGAGCTCGGCGTCGAACGGCCTCACGCTTTCGGCAGCCGCTTCCGCCCCGTCCAGGTCGCCGCGCTCGAAGGCGGTCGCCAGGGCCTGGCGCACTTCGAGAGGCAGCCTCGCGATCCGCTCTCTGTCGAGAACGATCCGCGCCGGGGACGGCGCCTCCTCGCTCCCCTCGATCTCGTAGACGACGCCCAGCTCCTCGGCGAGGACGGCGAAGATCGCCTCCTCGCGAAACGGCTTCGAGATGAAGGCGTCGCAGCCCGCGTCAGGGAGCTGCTGTTTCTCGTGCTCGAGCGCGCTCGCCGAGAGCGCCACGATGGCCGTGCGCGGCCTCCCCGATGCCGCCTCCTCCGCGCGGATCCGCCGCGTCGCCTCGAGTCCGTCGACGCCCGGCAGACGGCGATCCATGAACACGACGTGCGGTTCGAACGAGCGCCACAGCGCCACGGCCTCCTCGCCGCTCGAGGCGGCGCGCACCGTGAAGCCCACGGATCCGAGCAGACGTTCCAGGAGCATGCGGTTCTCGGCCAGGTCGTCGACCACGAGGATCCGCGGCGACGGGGAGCCCGAGGCCAGCCGCCGCACGCGCGGCCGGTCGGCAGCTCGGCGGTCCAAAGGCTCCTCTGCGAGCGGCAGAGCCAGCTCGACGCGAAAACGGGTGCCCTTCCCCAACGTGCTCTCTACGGTGATGTCGCCGCCCATGAGGCGCGCGAGCTCTCGCGAAAGGGCGAGGCCCAGACCGGTGCCTTCGCCGGACCTCCGGCCCGCGTCCGCCTGGACGAACGGCTGGAAGAGCTTTGCAAGCTCGCCCGGCGAGATGCCGGCGCCCGTGTCCTCGACCTCGAGCACCGCCCGGCCCTCCGCCCAGCGCGCGCGCAGCGTGACGCTCCCCCGCTCCGTGAACTTCACGCCGTTGCCGAGGAGGTTGAGGACGATCTGCCCCAGCCGGCCTTCGTCGCCCGTCACCACGCGGGGCAGCCCGAGAGGCTCGTACGCGAGCGCGAGCCCCTTTTCCTCGGCCCGCGCGCGCAGCATCTCGACGAGCCCGCGGAGAAGGGCGCTCGGGTCGAACGGGTCGCTGCGCAGCGTCGTCTTCCCGGCCTCGATCTTCGCGAGCGAGAGGACGTCGTTGATGAGGCCGAGGAGGTGCTCGCCGCTCCGCGCGATGATCGCGAGGCTCTCGAGGTCTTCCGCGTCGCGGCCCTTCCGCCGCTCCATGAGCCGGGCGAAACCCAATATCGCGTTCAGCGGCGTCCGCAGCTCGTGGCTCATGCTCGCGAGGAAGACGTCCTTGGCGCGGTTGGCCTCCTCGAGCTCTTTCCGGAGGCCGTGGACCCGGAGCTGCGTCGCCACGCGCGCGAGGACCTCGGCCTCCTGGAACGGCTTGGTCACGTAGTCCACGGCGCCCGCCGCGAAGCCCCGCACCTTGTCGGCCACGTCGTCGAGGGCCGAGAGGAAGATGACGGGAATGCCCGCGAGACCCGGACTCGCCTGGAGCGTGCGGCAGACTTCGTAGCCGTCCATCTCCGGCATGTGGACGTCGAGGAGCACGAGGTCCGGCGGCTGCCGCTCGATCATCTTCAGCGCCCGCGCCCCGCCAGACGCGACCCGCACCGTGTAGCCGGCGGCCTGAAGCATGCCGCTCAGCACCCGGAGGTTGTCCGGGTTGTCGTCCACGGCGAGAAGCGTTTCCCCGCTCATGCGTCTCGCGCCTCCAGGGCCGAGAGGAGATCGTCCACACGGAAGGCCCGGATCTCGGCGAGGAGGCTCTCGCCGAGAGCGGCATCCCGCCGTCCGACCTCCTCAGAAGCCGCCGCGGCCGCATCGAGGTTCCCGTCCTCGAGCGAGCTGCGGAGGCTCGCGGCCTCGCCAGGTTCGAGCGCGGCGACGAGCTCCCGGGCGCTCCGCGGAGGCGCCGGCGCAGATTCCGGCGCGCCCGCCCCGGACGCCCTGCGAAAGCGGACGCCCGTGCGCTCTTCGAGGATGCGGAAGAGCTGCGGCTCGCGGAACGGCTTCATGAGGAAGTCGTCGGCTCCCGACGCCAGAATCTCGTCCCGCTCGTGCTCGAACACGCTCGCGGTGAGCGCCACGATCGGAGTGCGCGAAAGGCGCGTCTCGCGGGATTCCCGGTCGCGAATCATGCGGGTCGCCTCGCGGCCGTCGAGCACCGGCATGCGGATGTCCATGAGCACGACGTCGGGCCGTTCCTTCCCCCAGAGCCGCACGGCCTCCTCGCCGTTCACGGCCTCGGTCACCTCGAGGCCCACGGAGGTCAGGAGCCGCACGATGAGCAGCCGGTTCTCCGGCGTGTCGTCGGCCACGAGGATGCGCCGCACCGTCTCGCCCTCCGCGAGGCCGATGACGCGGCCCTCGACGGCCTTCGCGGGCGCGGCCTCGCCGACCGGCAGCGCGACCTCGAACGAGAACGTCGAGCCCCTGCCCGGCTCACTCGTCACTGTGAGATCGCCGTCCATGAGCCGCACGATCTCGCGCGTGATCACGAGACCGAGGCCCGTGCCCTCCTTGGACTTGCGGCCGCTCTCCGTCTGCACGAACGGCGAGAAGAGCGTCGCGAGCTCCGCGGCCGCGATGCCGTGGCCCGTGTCGGCCACCTCGAAGCGGGCGCGCCCATCGGTCCAAGAGGCCCGCAGCGTCACGCTCCCCTTCGGGACGCCGCGCGTGAATTTCACCGCGTTCCCCAGCAGGTTCACCAGCACCTGCCGGAGCTTGCCCTCGTCGCCGTTCACGGCCTCCGGAAGATCGCCCGCGACTTCCACCGAGAACCGCAGGCCGGCCTCGTCGGCCCGCGAGCGCAGCATCGCGTCCACGCCGCGCACCATCTGGCGCAGAGAGAACGGCTTCTTCTCGAGGGTCAGCTTGCCGGCCTCGATCTTCGAGAGCGAGAGCACGTCGTTGATGAGGCCGAGGAGGTGCTCGCCGCTCCGCCGGATGATCTCGAGGCCCGAGCGGTCGTCCCCGCGCAGCGCGGGGCTCCGGTCGAGGAGCTGCGCGAAACCCAGGACGGCGTTCAGCGGCGTGCGCAGCTCGTGGCTCATGTTCGCGAGGAACTCGCTCTTGGCCTGGTTGGCCGAGAGGGCCCGCTGCTCGGACTCCGCCAGCTCTTTCGTGCGCACGTCGACGAGAGCCTCGAGATCGCGTTGCCTCTTCCGCAGCGCATTCATCCGATACGTGAAGAAGCCGGCGATCCCGCCGAAGAGCAGCAGCGCGTACGCCGCGTAGGCCCACCAGGTCTTCCACGGCGGCGGAAGCACCCGGAGGGCCAGGGAGACTCCCTCCTCGTTCCACACGCCGTCCTTGTTCGCCGCGCGCACACGGAACACGTACCGCCCCGCGGGGAGGTTCGTGTAGGTGGCCGACCGGCGCCGCGCGGACGCCGTGTTCCAGTCCTTGTCCCAGCCCTCGAGGCGGTACGCGTACCGAACCTCCTCGGGCGCCGCGAAGTGGAGCCCGGCGAACGTGAGCGTGAGGACGTCCTCCCGATGGCTGAGAACGAGGCTCTTCGTGGTGAGGATCGACGACTCCAGCGCGAAGCCTTCACCCTTTGCCCCCGACGGGCGGATCGGCACGGCCGCGTTGAACAGCTCGAAGCCCGTGAGCGCCACCTGCGGCGGCCGTGGATCCTTCGTGAGCGCGCCGGGGTGGAAGGCCACCATGCCCGAGGGCGTGCCGAACAGGATCTCGCCTTGCGGCGTCCGCCCGGCCGCCATCTGGTTGAACTCGTTCGAGGGCAGTCCGTCGCGGGCCTGGTACACGCGGAACGTGCCGGTCTCCGGATCGTGCCTCGCGATTCCACCGTTCGTGCTCATCCAGATGGCGCCCCGGTCGTCCTCCACGAGCCCCAGGATCACGTCGTTGGGCAGCCCGTCGCGCATGCGGTGCTGCTTCACGGCCTTCGCTCCCGGGTCTCTCCGGAACACGCCCTTTGCCGTGCCGATCCACAGCCGGCCCTTGCCGTCGACGAGGAGCGCCGAGATCTGCTGCGGCTCGATGAGGTCCTTGCCGGCCGGGTCCGCGAGCCGCGAGGACTCGTGTGTCTTCGGGTCCACGCGGTAGAGGCCGTTGTGGAACGTGCCCAGCCAGATGGCGCCGTCGCGATCCTCGGCCATCGCGAACACGGAGGGCACGAGGTTCGGCCCGCCCAGGATGGGGAACGCCGCGCCTCCGGCGGCGAATTGATACGCGGCCGAGCCCGTTCCCAGGAACAGGCCGCCGTCCTTCGTTTCGAGGAGATCGAAGACGCGGGCGTTCTTGAGCGGCGGATCGCCCGCGCCCTTCAGCCACGACGTGAAGCGGTCGGCCTCGGCGTCGTAGCGGCTGAGACCGCGGTTGCCGCCCGCCCAGAGCGTGCCCGCCCGGTCCACGAGGAGCGCGGTGACACTGTCGCTCGCGAGCGCGCCCGGGTCCGAGGGGTTCGCCGCCCAGCTCCGCCACGTGCCCGTCTCGCGGTCGAGCCTCGAGAGGCCGCCGTCGGAGCCGACCCAGAGGTTCCCCGCGGCGTCCGACGTGACCGCCCACACGTACGCGTCGGCGGGCCCGTCGTGACCGGCACTCCTGCGGTACACGCGAAACGCCGTCGACGCCGGATCGAGCCGGGCGACGCCGACCGAAGTGCCGACCCACAGGACCCCGGTACGGTCCGCGAAGAGGGTCTGCACCATCTCGGCCGGGAGGCTGTGCGGATCCGCCGGGTCGGGCTTCACGGTGACGAGCCGTGCCGGGGACTCGTCGCGGCGCAGAAGGCCGCCCCGCGTCCCGATCCAGAGCGCGCGGCCTTCGACCTTGAGAGACGTGATCGGCCGGTCCGCGACGAAGCGGTCCGCCGTGTCGGTGAAGCCTCGGGCCGCGGTCCATTCGAGGAGGCGGCCCGAGGCCGTCCCCAGGAGCACGCGTCCGCCGCCGGCGTTCACCATGGCGTTGACGTTGCCGATCGTGCCCAGCGCGGAGAGCTCGGGCTTGCGGTGACAGATGCCGTGAGATGCGTCCAGCGTATCGACGGCTCCGTTCTTGAAGACGACCCAGAGCAGCCCCGTTTCGTCGCGGAACAGAAGCGAGATCTCGTTCGACGCGAGCGTCCGTGGGTCCTTCTTGTCGGCCAGGAAGCGCCGCGCCTTGCCGGTCTTCGGGTCGAAGAGGTTGAGGCCTTCGAGCGTGCCCACCCAGAGCGTGCCGTCGTCGTTGGCCAGAATCGAGTTCACGTAGTCGAAGCTGAGGGATTCGGGCCTCTTCGGGTCGCTCCGGAACGTCTGGAACGTCTC
>CAZXSG010000037.1:0-12155 GCA_964643185.1 uncultured Holophagales bacterium | reverse complement strand
CTGCCTCGTGGTGGGCGACCTCGCGTACCTGACGCCCCATCTCGGCGATCTCGACCTGCTCGAGAGCGAGCTGGCCTGGCGGCGGGACCTCGAGGGGTTCGAGCGGCTGCTCGGTGTGCGCGCCGACGTGATCGCGCACGATCTGCACCCCGATTACGCGTCCACGCGCTATGCGCTCGAGCGGCCCGCGCGGCGCCGCATCGGCGTCCAGCACCACGCCGCCCACGTACTCGCCACGGTCGCCGAGCTGCGCCTCAAAGAGCCGGTCGTCGGGGTCGTCTACGACGGCACGGGCTGGGGAACGGACGGGACGTCCTGGGGCGCGGAGATCCTGCTCATCGACGAGGGCCGCTGGACACGCGTGAACAGCTTTCGCGCGCTGCCGTTGCCGGGCGGCGAGCACGCGATCCGCGACGTGTGGCGCGTCGCGCTCGCCGTGATGTGCGAGGCGTTCGGCCGGGAAGAGGCCCTGGCGCTGGCGGCGCGGCTCGACGTGTTCGCCGGACAGTCGAAGGCGTCGCTCGCGACGATGGCGACGATGGCAACGACGGGAGTCTCGACCGTGAGGGCGCGTGGCATGGGCCGCTGGTTCGATGCGATCGGCGCGCTCGCGCTCTCTCTCCCGCGCGCACTTTTCGACGGCCATGTCGCGATCGCGCTGGAGGAGGCGGCGGACAGCGGTGACGTGGCGCCGTACCCGGTCGGGCTCCCATCCGGCATCGCGCTCGATGCCGAGCTCTCACCCGAGCACGAAATCGATCTCCTGCCCACGGTCCGTGCCGTCGTGGCCGATCTTCTCTCCGGCGTCTCACCGGGGCACGTCGCGGCACGGTTCCACCGCACGGTCGTCGAGGCGACGGTCTCTGTGGTCGCGCGCGTCCTCGCGACCACGGGGCTCTACCGGGTCGTGCTCTCCGGGGGGAGCTTCCAGAATCGCATCCTCGAGCGGGACCTCACCCTGCGTCTCGGCGCGGAGCGCGTCTCGACCGCTCGGGACGTGCCCTTGAACGACGGGGGCATCGCTCTCGGGCAGGCCTGGAGCGCGGTGCTGGCGCTGGCCTCGGAATCCAGGTAGAAGAGAAGCCATGTGTCTCGGAGTGCCAGGCCAGATCCTCACGATCGACGGCACCACCGCGGTGGTGGACTTCTGGGGAGTCCGCCGGAAGGTTGCGCTCGACATCGTGGACGAGGCGGTCGCGGCCGGCGACCACGTCCTCGTCCACGTGGGGTTCGCCATCCGGCGCATCGCTCCCGAGGATGTCGCCGAGACGCTGAGGTTCTTCGAGACGATGGCGGGCGAGGACCTGGAAGGCCTCGGGCCCGACGTGCGCCGGGCGCGCGATGCCGATGCCGAGCCGCCCGCATGAACGCGAAGCTGGAGTTTCGCGAGGTCGGGCGCGGGCGGGCGCTCCAGGCGCGCCTCGACCAGGCCATGGCGCGCGGGGGCCGGCCGGTCACGGTGATGCACGTGTGCGGAAGTCACGAGCAGGCGATCGCGCGCTACGGCCTCCGCGCCCGGTTTCCGCGCGATCTCCGGGTGCAGATGGGCCCGGGGTGCCCGGTCTGCGTGACGGACGCGCCCGAGATCGACGCCTGCCTGGCGCTCGCGGAGCAGGGCCTCCGGATCCTGACCTACGGCGACATGCTGCGGGTGCCCGGCCGCGCGAGGTCGCTCGATGACGCCCGCGCGGCAGGGGCGCGCGTCGACGTCATCTACGCGGCCACGCAGGCGGCGGAGATCGCGAGGGCGAGCGACGAGCCCGTCGTGTTCTTCGCCACCGGCTTCGAGACGACCGCGGTCGCGACGGCGGCGGTGTTGCTCGCCGATCCGCCGCCCAACCTCTTCGTGCTCTCGGCGCACAAGTGGGTCCCGGCCGCGATGGAGGTGGTGGCGAGCTCTCCGGACACGCAGATCGAGGGCTACCTCGCCGCCGGACACGCGGCCACCATCACGGGCTATGGAATCTTCGAGCCGTTCGTCGCGAAGCATCGCCGGCCCGTCGTCGTCGCGGGCTTCGAGCCGCTCGACATCCTCGCCGGCCTCGTGCTGCTCGTGGAGCAGGTCCTCGAGGCGAAGGCCGAGGTCGTCAACGCCTTCCCCCGCTGTGTGAACCGGGAGGGCAACCGCCGGGCCCTCGACGCGCTCTTCCGCGTCTTCGAGACCCGCGACGGCGAGTGGCGCGGCATCGCGCGCGTCCCGAGCGGCCACTTGAGCCTCAGGGCCGAATACGCCGCGCACGACGCCACAGTTCGTTTCGCGGCCCAGCTCGCCGGGTGGCCGGAGGTGGAAGAGAGGGCTGACGCGGCGGAGTGCCGGTGCGGCGGCATCATGATGGGCCTCCTCCAGCCGACCGACTGTCGTCTCTTCGGCCGGCAGTGCCGCCCCGAAGCGCCCGTGGGGGCCTGCATGGTGAGCACGGAGGGCGTGTGCCGGATCTGGCACGAGCACGGCATCGGTTCGGCCGGGGCGCCGGCATGAGCGGAGATCGAGACCCCGACGGGCTGGGTGCGCGGGTCGAGCTGGCGCAGGGAGCGGGGGGACGCGCGATGCGATCGCTGATCGAGTCCGTCTTCCTCGCCGGGGTGACCGATCCCGAAGCGTTGGCGATGGGCGACGGCGCCGCGATCCCCTTCGGCGACCGGTGGCTCGTCGTGACCACCGACGCGCACGTCGTCTCGCCGGTCTTCTTTCCGGGCGGCGACATCGGCCGGCTCGCCGTCTCGGGCGTCGTCAACGACCTGGCCATGATGGGTGCATGCGACGTGATCGCTCTCACCTCCAGCGTCATCGTCGAAGAGGGCTTCCCGATCGAGTCGCTCCGCCGGATCCACGCCTCGATGCAGGTGGCCTGCCGCGAGGCCGGCACGCGCGTTGTGACCGGCGACACGAAGGTGATGCGCAAGGGAGAGGTCGACGGCGTGGTGCTCTCGACGAGCGGAATCGGCCTCACCGATCGCGTCGTGCGCGACTCCGGCCTCCTGCCCGGCGACGCGATCGTCGTGACGGGCACCCTCGGCGATCACGGCCTCGCGGTCCTCGGCGCGCGGAACGCGCTCGGCCTGGAGGGCGATCTTCGCTCCGACGTCGCGCCGCTGAACGGCCTCATCCGCGCGGCGCTCACGGCGGGAGGCACGGCGATCCACGCGATGAAGGACCCGACCCGCGGCGGGGTGACGAGCGCCCTCGCGGAGATGGCCGGGAAGGCGGGTGTCGCGATCGTCCTCGACGAGGCCGCGCTGCCGATGAGCGCACCGGGGCGCGCCGCCGCCGAGCTCCTCGGGATCGATCCTCTGACGGTCGCCAACGAAGGAAAGGCGCTCCTCGGCGTTTCCCCCGGCGCGCTCGAACGGGTTCTCGCCGCGCTCCGGGCGCACCCGCTCGGGCAGGCGGCCGCGTGCATCGGGCGGGTGACCGAGGGCGAGAAGGGGAGCCTGCGCCTCGACACCGGCTTCGGCACGCGCCGCCTCTTCGAGCGCGACGGCGATCCGCTGCCGAGGATCTGCTAGGAGCCAGGGGCAAGACGTCGTGCACGAGGTCTCGCTGGTTTATTCGCTCTTCGATCAAGCCGATCGTTCGATCGCTCCGCATCCGAGCGGTGCCGTGCGCCTGATGAAAGTGCGGATCGGGGAGCTCGCCGGCGTCGATCCGGAGCTCTTCCGCACCGCCTTCGACGGGTGCCGTGAGGAGCGCGGCTACGCGGCGGCGGGGCTCGAGGTCGCCTGGGAGAGCTCCGCCTGGAGCTGCAGGGCGTGCGGCGCGGTCGTGGGGCAGGGAGGTCCGCTCCGCTGCGCCGCGTGCGGCGGCGAAGCGAGGCTCTCCGCGGGGGGAGATCTCATCCTGGATCGCCTGGAGCTGGAGGTCGTCGATGTGTGAAGTCTGCGGTTGCGGAGATCCGCACAGGGTCTCGATCGACGTCCAGACGTCGCTGCTCTCGCACAACGATCGCGACGCGCATCACCTGCGCGAGCACTTCGTCGCGGCCGGCGTTCTCGCCTTGAACATCATGGGCTAGCCCGGATCCGGCAAGACCGCGCTCCTCGAAGCCCCGGCCGCTGCTCTCGGCGGCCGCCTCCGGCTGGCTGCCGTCCGCGGCGATCTCGCGACCTCGCTCGACGCCGGGCGGCTCGCCGGGGCCGGCATCCGGTCGGCGTCGATCACGACGGGCTCGGCATGTCACCTCGACGCCGCGATGGTCCACCACGTACTCCACGACGGTGCGCTTTCGGCAGCCGTGGATGACTGTGACGTCTTCTTCATCGAGAACGTCGGTAACCTCGTTTGCCCGGCGATCTACGACCTCGGCCAGGCCGCCAACGTGGTCGTGCTGTCGGTCACCGAGGGCGTCGACAAGCCGCTCAAGTATCCGGTCATGTTCCGCAAGGCCGACCTCGTGGTCCTCACGAAGGTCGACCTCCTCCCGTACCTGCCGGGGGTCTCCGTGGCCGCCCTCCGGGAGAACCTGGCCCGCGTGATGCCATCGGCCCGTGCCATCGACCTCTCCGCCACGACGGGTGCCGGCGTGAACGACTTCATCGGGTGGCTCGACCAGCACCGCGCGAAACCTCCGCACCGCGGGGCCGCGTGAAGGCGCTCACGTACGACCGCTACGGCGGCATCGAGGAGCTGCACCTCGCGGAGGTCGCGCCCGTGGTCGCGGGACGCGGTGAGGTGCTCGTGCGCGTCCACGCCGTGGGCCTCAACCCCAAGGACGCCCTCGTGCGCAAAGGAAAGTACGCGGCCCTGAGCGGCGGGGCCTTTCCCAAGATTCCGGGTCTCGACTTCGCGGGCACCGTCGCTGCGCTCGGTCCAGGGATCTCGGACGTCGCGCCCGGCGACCGCGTGTTCGGCGCGCTTCGCGAGTGGTCGTTCCAGCGCGGCACGTTCGCGGAGAAGATCGTCGTGAAGCGCACGGAGCTCGCGCGCATGCCCGACGGCCTCTCGTTCGAGGACGCCGCGTCGCTGCCCCTCGCGGGCCAGACGGCGCTCCAGGCGCTGCGCGATCTCGCGGGCGTGCGTCCGGGCGACGAGGTGCTCGTGAACGGCGGCTCGGGCGGCGTGGGCACGCTCGCGATCCAGATTGCCAAGGCGCTCGGCGCGCGGGTCACGTCGGTCTCGGGCGGCAAGAACCGGAAGCTCTGCCTCTCGCTCGGAGCCGACGCCGCGCTCGACTACACGGCGTCGCCTTCACCGTTCGAGAAGGCTGAAACCCGATATCGCGTTGTCTTCGACGTCTACGGCAACAAGACCCGCGCGAAGGTGAAGCGCGTCCTCGCGCCGCGCGGCGTCTACGTGACGACCGTGCCGTCCAAGGCCGTCTACGGCGAGGTGGTGCTCTCGTTCCTCGGCGCGGGGAAGACCCGGGTGGTCGTCGTGAAGTCGCGCAGCAAAGACATCGAGGCCCTCGCGCGCCTCGTCGTCGAGGGCCGGCTGAAGGCCGTGCTCGATCGCGTGCTGCCGTTCGAGGAGTTCGCCGAGGCCTTCCGGCACATCGAGTCGCGCCGCGCGAAAGGGAAGATCGTCCTCAGGATGCGGGCCGAGGGCGGCGCGCAACCTTCGTGATCCCGTCGGCGTGAGACCCATGGGTGGGGTGAACGCGACTCGGGCCCCTGAGTGGGACAACCGCTTGACGGGCGGCGCGGCGGGACGCAGGCT
This sequence comes from uncultured Holophagales bacterium, assembly GCA_964643185.1. Taxonomy (GTDB): domain Bacteria; phylum Acidobacteriota; class Thermoanaerobaculia; order UBA5066; family UBA5066; genus JAEUQS01. Next base: position 6,502 of record CAZXSG010000037.1, on the reverse strand, counting down.
GGTATCGGATTATCCGATACATGAGGAAACCCATGCTGCTCTGTGATCGCGGCACCGATCTGGCGACGGTCGCCGACCTCGCGCGGAGGCTCGGTCATGGCGTTTAGCCGCGCGACCTCCCCCGAGCCGACGCCCGCGCCCCACGAGCTGACGGCGCGCATGGTGGGTATCGGGATGAACTTCGCAGCGAAGGCGGAGGCCGACGTGGACATCGAGAGCACGCTCTTGCACGCCTCCGTCCTCGGCATGGGCGACGGTGATCTCCGCGTGCTCGCCGTGCTGACCACCTGGCTCGGCGTGCACCACACGCACGTGAACGCCGACCGGCTCGTGCGTCTGGTCGGCGCCCATCCGTCCGAGCGGGTCCGCGCATACTGGTCGGCCATCGCGACATGGCTCAAGAAGGACCGTCGTCTCGCCCGGCTCGCTGGGGCCTACGAAGGAGCGCCGATCGAGCTGCAGCCGGCGGGGACCGAGTTCCAGGTCAAACGACGCGGTGAGGATGAGCGCTTCACTGGGTCGAAGCTGCGCGTTCCCAAGGGCACCCTTCGGGATCGCCACGAGGACGTGCTTCCGCCGGAGGTCCTGGTGCGACGTCACGCGGGGTACCGAAACCGTGTGCTGATGGGCCCGTCGTTTCGCGCCGACGTGTGGACCGCGCTCGAGCACGCGCCCGACCTGTCCATCGCCGAAATCGCGAGGAAGGCATCGTGCTCGTTCGCGACCGCCTGGCACGCGGCGCAGGACTACCGTCTCCTGCGGGAGGCCGGACCGGACGCGCCGCAGGGAAGACCCGGGTGGTCGTCGTGAAGTCGCGGACGAAGGGCATCTAGATCGGAATCGGCGACCCGTCGCGCACGGTGAGCATGTAGTGCCGGGCCTCCAGGATGCGGGCGACGTCCCAGATCGAGACCGTGTCGATGAGATGCCGGAGCAGGAGATGCGTCCGCGCGACCGTGGCGAGGTCGAAGAAGAACAGCATCGTGAGAAGCGGTGAGATCCACACGTGGGGACCCCGGGCGCCGAAATCTCCGCGGAGCCCGTCGAGCACCACGGCCTGCACGTGGCTCTTCTTCCCCGGCTGGTTCGCGAACGTGTGGGTCACCGCGGCCGCGTAGGCCTCCGCTTCGGCAGTCCCCGGGGTGAGCGCCGAAAGGCCGAGGAAGCCGCCCTCCCGCGTCAGCTCGGCCATGCGTTCGAGAACCTGGGCGTGCGAGATGCCGTCGCGCATCTCGGACCCCATTCCGTAGCACATGAGAAACGCTGGAACGGACGGCGTCATCGTGCTGACGGCCGCGATCGAGGCGAGATCCTCGGACGGTGTGCCGAGCGAGATCTCGTCGCCGCGGAGGAGCGAATCGACCCCGCCGTCGACGAGCACGATCGCGTCGATCCCTTCCTCGCGAGCCAGCGTCTCGTAGGCCGCGCGGAGCGGCACGACGCCGGTCTTGTCGAAGCACCAGACGACGTTGGGGGAGGAGCCCTCCTGGTCGAGGAAGTCGGCCAGCCAGGCCTCGGGGCAGTACGTTCGCTGCGTCGCGCTCGCGCGGGTGACGCGGTACATGTTGGGGACGCCCGGATGAGGCGTCGCCCCCTCGAGACCGTCGAGATACGTGAACGACGAGCTGGCGAAGCGGACGTCCATGCCCCGCTTCCGGAGCGCGACCGCGAGCGGCACGGCCCCGAACACGTCGTACCCGCCACCGCAACCCGCGAGGAGCACCCGGCGCGCGCCGGCGAGGCGATCGAAGAGAAGGGGCTGCATGCGCTCCAGACTATCGCCGACAGGGGAGAACCCCGCCTGCCACGGGGACGTAGAACGCAACGTGAAACCCAATCCGCTTCTCTTCGCCGTGGCTGGCGTGTACGCGATCGCCGGGCTCGCCCTCACGTTCGCTCCGAGCGAGCTCCTCTCGGGCGTCGGCGGCCCGCCGTCGGCCATCACCGTGCTCTTCGGGCAGCTCTTCGGCGCCGCGCTCCTCGGCCTCGCGTACCTCAGCTGGCTGCAGCGATACACCAAGGTGGGGGGAATCTACGGACGGCCGATCCTCCTCGGCAACCTCACGTTCGCGATGCCCGCGTTCTTCGCGGCCGCCCGGGCGTGGCGGCACGAGGGCGGCACCCTGCTGCTCGCGTCGGCGGTCGTCCTAGGCGCCATCACCGTCGCCTTTGGTCTACGGGTCTTTTCGTCGGGCCGTGTGGCGGGAAGCGAACCCTGAGGCCGGAAACCCGGTCAAAATGGGCTCGAAGGCGGTGTTGGGCTTGGTCGATTCGGAGCTTGACGCCCCGCCGAGTGTCCCCTAGGATCTCGACCTTCGCCCGGGCGCCGGGCCGATCTTTGGATTCCCGAGTCCCTGTTCCGCAGTAGCTCAATGGTAGAGCATTCGGCTGTTAACCGAAGGGTTGTAGGTTCGAGTCCTACCTGCGGAGCCACTCGAGCCTTTGTCCGACGAACACCGGTTTTTGAGCCCCACGACACCCGTCGCGGGGCTTTCGTGTTTTTCCGGTTTTGAAAGGAAGGGGACGATCATGTCGAGACTCCGGGTCAACGCGTTTGGAATCTCCGTCGACGGTTACGGCGCCGGTCCCGACCAGAATCTGGCCAACCCGATGGGCGTCGGGGGCATGGCGCTCCACAAGTGGGTCTTCGGCACGCGGACGTTCCAGAAGATGGCCGGTGACTTCGCAGGATCGCTCATCGCCGGCGAGGCTGCCCGCGAAGACGTCGACGACAAATTCGCCGCGCGAGGCTTCGAGAACCTCGGCGCCTGGATCCTGGGACGCAACATGTTCGGGCCCGTGCGCGGCCCCTGGATCGACGACGGGTGGAAGGGCTGGTGGGGCGAGAACCCGCCGTATCACTGCCCCGTGTTCGTGCTGACGCACCATGCGCGCGAACCCCTCACGATGGAGGGCGGCACCACGTTCCACTTCGTGACCGACGGCATCCACGCCGCGCTCGAGCGGGCGAAGGACGCGGCGCAGGGCAAGGACGTGAGGCTCGGCGGTGGCGCGGCCACCATCCGGCAGTACCTCACCGCCGGGCTGATCGACGAGATGCATCTCGCGATCGCTCCCGTGCTCCTGGGCCGGGGCGAGAACCTCCTCGCGGGTATCGACACGGTGAGTCTCGGCTACACGTGCACGGAACACGCGTCCTCGGACCGCGCCACCCACGTCGTCCTGACGAAACAACCCGCTTAGGAGCCGGAGCGCGTGCGCAGCGAATAGCTCGTGCTCCGGCCCCCGGCCTCGTCCCGCACGAGGATGCCCCGTTCGACGAGATCGTTGATGTCGCGGAGCGCGGTGTCGGGCGAGGTCTTCGTCAGCGTGGCCCATTTGGACGAGGTCAGCTTTTCCTCGAACCCTTCGAGGAGCCGGCGCAGGACCCCGCGCTGCCGCTCGTTGAGGGGCTGCCCGGCGACGGAGTCCCAGAACACGGTCGCCTCGAGAACCTCCGCGAGGATGGTCTCGGCCCCGCGACAAGCGCGATCGAGGCAGACCAGGAACCACCGCAGCCATCCCGTGATGTCGAGGCTGCCCTTCTGGGTGGTCTCGAGGATGTCGTAGTAGGCCTTCCGGTCCTTCTGGATCTGCGAGGACATGCTGTAGAAGCGCTGCGGGCTGCCTTCGGCGCGGGCCAGCGCCAGGTCGGCGATCGCGCGGGCAATCCGCCCGTTGCCGTCGTCGAACGGGTGGATCGTGACGAACCACAGGTGCGCGACCGCCGCCTTCAGAACGGGATCGAGGGATGGCTCCTTCTCGTTGAACGCGCGCAGGAACGCTCTCATTTCCTTCGGCAGCCGCCTCGCCGCGGGGGCCTCGAAGTGCACACGCTCGCGCCCGATGGCTCCCGACACGACCTGCATCGGACCGGCAGAGTCGGTCCGCCAGCCGCCCACGACGATCGGGGCCATGCCGCTCCTTCCCGTGGGAAACATGGCGGCATGCCATCCGAACAGCCGCTCCTCGGTGAGCGGCGCCGCGTAGTGCTGGGTCGCGTCGAGCATCATCGAGACGAGGCCGTCGACGCGGCGATCGACGGGCGCGAGCGCGCCGATGTCGATGTTGAGCCGGCGAGCAACCGACGAGCGCACCTTCGCCCGGTCGAGCAGATCACCCTCGATCTCGCTGGAACGGACGACGTCCTCCGTGAGGGTCTCGAGCACGGCCTGGTCGCGTGCCCGCAGGCCGAGCGCCTCCATCCGGCCCTGGAGGCGCCCCTGCCGATGCCTCACCGCGGCGAGCTGGTCGACGAGGGCCGAGCGGTCCCATTCGAAACGGGGCCAGCTCTTGCGCTCGTAGATGTACTTCACTATTTGTTCACCGCAACCCGTGCGGAGAATAGTTTAGCTAATCACCGCATCGCCTGCGGCGATTGTTACTCGATTCTCCGCACCTACTCGAGCAGGCTCCGTAGCATCCAGGCCGTCTTCTCGTGCACCTGCATGCGCTGGGTGAGGAGATCGCAGGTGGGCTGGTCGTTCGACTTCTCGGCCGCCTTGAAGACCTCGCGCGCCGTCCGCGCGACCGTCTCGTGCCCCGAGACGAGGAGACGGATCATGTCCTCGGCCTTGGGAATGCCGGTCTCCTCCTCGATGGCGGAGAGCTCTGAAAATTGCCGGTACGTGCCGGGCGCAGGGAACCCGAGCGCGCGGATGCGTTCGGCCACGAGGTCCACCGCGAGAGCCAGCTCGTTGTACTGCGTCTCGAACATGAGATGCAGGGTCTGGAACATGGGCCCGGTTACGTTCCAATGGAAGTTGTGCGTTTTCAGGTAGAGCGTGTACGAGTCGGCGAGAACGCGCGAGAGTCCTCCCGCGATCGCCTTTCGTTCCTTGGTGTCGATGCCGATGTCGATCTTCATCTGGTTCCCTTCTGCCGGGGCCATGCCGTTTGTGTCGGCTCGTCCCCGCGATCGCGGACGGTGCCGTCCGCCTCGCTGAGTATGCGGCGACCGGGTATCGGATACCCGGTCGCTCAGCAGTCACTCGCCGGCGGTCCGTTCGGTTCGTCGTCCTTGCGCGCCGACCGGCGCGCCTTCGGAACCGCTCATGTGGGCACCCCGAGCTTCGGCAGAACCCAGACCTGAAGAACGACCCAGATCGCGAGGAAGGCGAGGAAGGGGAGGAAGCTGTCCATACCTGTGGGAGCCCCGCGGAGAAAAAAGGGTTCGGCGCTACTTACCGAGGAGACCGCGGAGCCAGGGTTTGCGCTCGCGCGGGCCGTCTTGGGGATCCCTTGCGGACTTTTCCCGGCAGCGGCAACGATCGGCAGGGGGAACGTCGCCGAGGACGTCCTCCACATGCGCACCGCACCCGGCATACGTGGGCTTCCCGCACGTTCTGCACTCCACGCGCTGGCACATCAGACGCCTCCCTGTACGGCGGACTTCGGCGCTGCCTGGAGGCGTTCCTGCTCCTCGATGCTCCGGCGCACCTCGTCCATGTCGAGCGCGCGCACCTTCGCGATCATCTGGTCGAGCGCCGCGGCGGGGAGCGCTCCGGGCTGAGCGGCGAGGAGCACGCCGTCGCGGAGGACCATCACCGTGGGAATGGAGCGGATCTGGAACGCGGCGGCGAGGCCGGGCTCGGCCTCCGTGTCGATCTTTCCGAACACCACGTCGGGGTGACGGGAAGCCGCAGCCTCGAACACGGGCGCGAACGCGCGGCAGGGCCCGCACCAGGCGGCCCAGAAGTCGAGCAGGACGATGCCCTTTTTTGCGGTCTCTTCGAAACTGGCCTCGGTCACGTGAACGGTGGACATCGGTTCCTCCCTGCTCATTGGAGCTCGGGGCGAGCAAAAGGATTCAGGCTCTTTCGGCGAGGAAGTTGCGCAGGGCCACCTTCACCGAGGCCTGGACCGCGGCCGGCACGGCGGATCCCGTCGAACCGGACGCCTGGCACATCGCGAGCGTGCGCTTCAGGGAATCGCAGGTGCCGCGGCAGCGGCCGCAGCCCGCCACGTGGTGCTCCATCTCCGCGCACACGTCGGCGCTGATCTCGTTCTCGAGGTGCTGGGAGAGCATCTGGAGAATGTCGCCGGGGCATGTGCCGTGCGCGGCGGGGAGCGCGGCCGGAATACCGAGCAGCGGCGCGACGTGCTCGCGCACGGAAAGCCGTGCGCGATGGAGTCGGCTCTTCACGGCCTGGACGCTCACACCCAGCACCTCGGCCACCTCGTGTGCGGTGAGGCCCTCCACGTCGCGGAGAACGAGAACCTCCCGGTACATCGGCTCGAGCGCGGCGATCGCGTCCTCGAGCGCCTGCTCGACCTGCTTGCCCGCGAGGAGCTCCTCCGGTCCCCTGGCCGGATCCGCGAGGGGCGCTGCCCCGGCGTCGACGTCCGTGTCGAGGGAGCGCTCCTCCTGCGGAGCGAACGTGCTCCGGCGCCTCTTCTTGATGCAGAAGCTCCGGGCGATGGTGTAGAGCCACGTCGAGATCGACGACGCGCCGCGGAAATCGCGCACGCCGCGGGCCATCGCGATGAGCGTGTCCTGGAG
>CAZXSG010000036.1:0-12200 GCA_964643185.1 uncultured Holophagales bacterium | reverse complement strand
GCAGGCCGTCAGGTAGCCGCCGTCCTTGTTCGAATCGGAGTAGCCGATCATCACCGTCTGGTGGTGGGCGCGCCTGGCGAGATGCCGCTCGTACAGGGGGCTCGTGAAGATCCTGGCGAGAATTTCGGGGGCGGCCTGCAGATCCTCGATCGTCTCGAACAGCGGGACGACCTCCAGCCGGTCCATCACGCCCGCGTCCTTGGCGAGGAGGAGCGGCGTGAGGATGTCGCTCGCGCCGCGCGTCATGCTGATCACGAACGCTTCGACAGACCGGGGACCCACGCGCTCGTGGGCCCGCCGTATCAGCCGGAACAGCTCGACGACCTCGTTCGTGGCCGGGCCGAAGTCGAGCACCGCGGGCGTGAGCGGCCGCGCGCTCTCGAGCTCCCGGGAAAGGAGCGCGATCTTCTCGTCCTCGGTGTGCTCGGCATAGTTCGGCGCGAGACCGGAGCGACGGGCGATCTCGGCCATCGCGTCGCCGAGGCGCGACGAGTGCTCTCTGATGTCCAGCGTCGCGAGGTGAAAGCCGAAGACCTCGACCTGGGTGACGAGCGCGCTCAGTCGGCCGTCCGCGAGACGGTGGCCGCCGTGCGCGCGGAGACTGTTCGTCACGAGATTCAGGTCGGCCGCGAGGTCGTCCGCGCTCTCGTAGGCGCCGGGTATGGGCCGGTGATCGGCGCGCCACGGGCGTCCGCTGGCCTCCAGCGTCGCCTCGAGCTTGCGGTAGATGAACGCCATCTTCTGGCGGTACGGCTGCCCCGCGTAGCGAGCCTCGGATCTCTGCGCTTCGTCGGGAAAGAGCGCCGCGTCGGCCGCGAGGCTCGACTCCAACTCGGGTGAGAGGCCGAGACGGGCGGAGACCGAGAGGTGCCCGTGCAGACGGTCGAGGGCCCGCAGGTAAAGGCGCAGCGCGAGCTGCTTCTGCTCGCGAAGCGTGGCCTCGGTGACATCGCGGGTGACGAAGGGGTTGCCGTCGCGGTCGCCGCCCACCCAGCTTCCGAAGCGCAGGAACCGCGGAACGTCGAAGGAGCGGCCGGGGTGAGTGCGCGCGAGAGCCCGTTCGACCTCCGCGAGGATCTCGGGCACGAGATCGAAGAGCGTGCTCTCGAAGTAGAAGAGCGCGCTCCGCACTTCGTCGAGAACGCCGGGTTTGGTCGCGCGGGTGTCGTCGCTGAGCCAGAGCGAGGTGATCTCCTCCCGCAGGGCCTCGAGCGCGGCGTCCCGTTCGCGCGGGGTGGGGCTCTCCGCGCCCCAGGCGTGCAGGGCCGCGGCGATGCGGTCGAGCTTCGAGAGGAGCGTCCGGCGCTTGGCCTCCGTGGGGTGAGCGGTGAGGACGGGCATCACCAGGAGCCGCGACAGCGCTTCCGCGAGCTCGTCTTCGGGAAGCTGATCCGCGAGCGCGCGGACGGCCGCCTCGATCGTCTCGTCCATGGGAGCGCCGCGCTCGGCGGCCGCGCGTTCCCGCTGCCTCAGCACGCGGACGCGCTCTTCCTCCTCGGCCAGGTTCACAAGCTGGAAGTACGCGGCGAAGGCGCGCACGACGCCGCGGACTTCGGCCAGCGAGAGCGCGCCGATTCGCGCGACGGGCTGCTGGCCCGACGCGTCGGTGGCATCGTGGCGGTAGGCTTTGGCGAGGGCGCGCACTTCCTCCACGAGGTCGAAGAGGGGACGCCCGTCCTCTTCGATCAGCGTTTCGCCGAGGAGGCCCCCGAGGAGGTGGATGTCTTCACTCAGCCGGTCCCGGTCGCTCGCCATGGCCCGAGACTAGCCGAGTCGCGGATCTACTCGAGGACGACCGAGGCGTACCACTTCTCGTAGTCGGCCTTGTTCTCGGCGAAGTCGGCCGTCGTCGTCTCCATGTAGAGAAGGTAGCTGCCCTTGGGGCCGACGCCGTAGCCGCCGAACATGAGCTTGGATCCCTTCGTGGCCTTCACGGTGTGGTACCGGATCCAACCGCCCTTGTTCTTGCCGGAGTCGATGACGGTCCACTTGTCGCTCGGCACGCCCACGAGCTTCACCGCGAACTTCTCGATCTCCTCGTCGGTGGCCTTCTCACCGAGCTTCGCGAGCCCCCAGAGCTTCACGCCCTCGAACTCGGCGTAGAGGCCGCCCCAGCCGTCGGACCATTCCTTCTCTTTCATCTCGGTTCCCTCGGGAACCAGCATCGAGAACCCGTACTCCTTTGCGGTGTACGTCTTCCAGCCCTCGGCGTGCAGGGTTGCCGAGATCAGCGTGGTCAGAACGAGCAGAAGGAACGCACGGACGAACGAGGAACTCTTCATCACTCTCTCCATTCGCGGTACAGGGCTCTCTGGATCCTTGGCTTGTGGCGCAACGCTATCACGCCACGTCGATGATCACGTTTCCCGTCTTCTGGCCCATCTCGACGTAGGCATGCGCCTCGGCGATGCGCTCGAGCGGATAGCGCCGATCGATGACCGGCCGGATCTCGCCAGCCTCGATGAGCCCCTTGAGGACCAGCAGGTCCTCCGCGCGATGGCCGGCCAGCCCCACGACGACGGTCTTGCTGCCCGTCATCGAGGTCCACAGCCCCCGGATCGTTTCGGAGAGGCCCGGATTGGCCAGCAGGTAGAACCCGTTGCTCTTCACCGACTCCAGACTGCGGGCAAACGGGCTCTTGCCCACGGTGTCGAAAATGACGTCGTAGGTCTCGCCGTTCGCGGTGAAATCTTCCTGGGTGTAGTCGATCAGCTTCGTGGCTCCCAGCGAACGCACCAGGTCGAAGTTCCGGGTGTTGCAGACGGCGGTAACCTCCGCGCCGTAGTGTCGGGCGAGCTGGACGGCCACTGTTCCGATGCTGCCGGTCGAGCCATAGATCAGGACCTTCTGCCCCTTCGCGATCTTCGCCTGCCGCAGAAAGTGGAGGGCGTTGAGGCCGCCGATGGGAATACCGGCCGCCTCCTCGAACGACAGGTTCGTGGGCTTGAGCGCGACGGCATCCTTGCTCCGCACGCACACGTACTCGGCATAGGCGCCGAACCCGGGCGCCGCGAAGACTCCGTCTCCCGGCTTGAACGTCGTCACGTTCTTGCCCACGCTCTCGACCTCACCCGCGAGCTCCTGGCCCAGGATCTGGATCCTCGGACTGAACACACCGATGAGGAGGCGCGCGGGGATCCAGAACAAAGCGGGAATGTCGAACCTCCGAACCTCGCAGTCGCCGGCCGTCACCGTCGCCGCATGCACCCGGATGAGCACCTCGTCGTCCTTGGGCGCGGGCTTCTTCACCTCTCCGACCTGAAGCACGTTAGGCGGCCCGTACCGGGTGAAGATCGCTGCTCTCATGCGGTGAGGGTAACGCGCGGCCGGTCCGATACGGCTATCGTGAGCACCGATGCGCGTGACCTCGTCGATCCTCGCGGCGCTCTTCCTCACAGCCCTGCCCCTTGCTGCCGCGAAGCACGTCGTGGTGGTGACGCACACCGCGGGCTTCCGCCACGACTCCATTCCCACAGCGGAGCGTGTCCTCGGCGATCTCGCGACGCGGAGCGGGCTCTTCACGGTTTCCTACTGCCGAACCGCCGACGACGTGCGCCGCATGCTCGCCCCGGCGGCCCTCGTGGACGTCGACGCGGTCGTCTTCGCCAACACCACCGGAGACCTCGGACTGCCCGACCTGGACGGCTTCCTGGCCTGGGTGCGCTCGGGCCGCGCCTTCGCGGGCGTGCACTCCGCGGCCGACACGTATCACCCGGCAGGCACTGTGGGCACGGGGTATGTCGACCTGCTCGGCGCCGAGTTCGAGCGGCACGGCAGCATCGCCACGGCGTCGGTCCTCGTGGAGAACCGGTCGCACCCGTCCGTCGCGCACTTCGCGGATCGGTTCACGATCACCGACGAGCTCTATGAGTTCGTGCGGAATCCCCGCCCTCGGGCGCACGTCGTCCTTTCGCTCGACAGGCACCCCGACGACGGGCATCCCGAAGCGGGGCAGCCCGCGGACCTGCCTCTCGCGTGGTACAGCCGCTACGGTGACGGAGCCGTCTTCTACACCGCGCTCGGCCACCGCTCCGAGGTGTGGGACGACGCGGACTTCCAGCGCCATCTCCTGGGCGCGCTTCGCTGGCTTCTCGCCGTGACGGACCGGTCGAGCGTCACCATTCCGGCCGCGGCGTCACGGGCCGGCGCCAACGGGACGTTCTTCCGCACCGACCTCTGGCTCCACAACGGCTCCGGCGCGAGCAGCGTGGACGTCACGGTGAGGCTCCGGTGCGCGCTCGCATCGGCCTGCGGCAGCGGACCCAGAACGTTCACGCTGGCGCCGCGGGCGACGCGCCTCCTGCCGGACGTCGTGGGAGACGCGCTCGGCGCCCCGGGCGGCTCCGGCGCCCTCGAGATCACCTGGCCGCGGGATACGGGACCTGTCACGGCGTTCTCCCGCGTGTCCACGGCGCTCGCCGCGGGCGGAACGTCCGGTGCGGCCGTCGTCGCGATTCCCCGCGCCGCGCGAACCCGCAGTCTCTTCATCGGCCTCAGGGCCAGCGGTCCCGATCGCTCGTCCGGGTTCCGGTCCAACGCGGGCGTATCGAACCCCACACCCGGCGACGTCAAGGTCGGGTTCGAGCCCTTCGACGCGGATTGAGTTCGGCTCGGCCCCCCCCGCCTCCTCCCCGTTGCCGGCGGCCCCCCCCTCGCACCCGACCACCCCCTTCCGCGCCGTGGCACCCCCCCCCCCCCGTCGTCACGGTGGCCGGCGGCGCGACCCTGCAGCTCGACGACGTCTTCGCGGCCGTGGGCGCGCCCCTCACCACCGTCACGAACGCCGCGTCACTGGTCGTGTCGGCGGCGGTGCCCGTCGATCCCTACGTCACCGTGATCGACAACGTCTCCGGCGACGCCGTCTCCCTGAGCGCGGCGAGTGACGAGCTTCGCTGAAAGAAGACACGCAACCGACGCAGCTGGCCGGAGCCAAGGCGTACTCTCTTGCCGGCCGACCCCTGAAGGAGACCCCGTGATTCGTTCCAGCCGGTTCCTCGCATTCCTCGCCGCGACGCTGCTCCTCGCTCCGCTGGGGTGCCGGCGCAGCGCCCCGCCCCCGCCGCCTCCCATCGAAAGGCCCGCTCCGCCGCCACCGGTTCTGGAGGCGACCCCGCTGCCTTCGACTCCCGTTTCGGGCAGCGAGCTGAACGCGTTTTTCCCCGCGAGCGGCGTCGACGGCCACGAGCGCGTCTTCACACAGGAGAAAGACGGCGTCGTGCTCGCCGAGCTGTCGAAGGGCGGGAAGAAGCTCGCGACGCTCTCCATCTCCGACACCGCGTCGTCCCCCGGGAGCCTCGGCAAGTACCAGACGTCCGCGAAGCGCATCGCGGGCCTTCCCGCGGCCGACATCGGCTCGAATGCCACGGGCGTTCTCGTGGGGAACCGCTTCCAGGTGCAGGTGCGGTCGAACGACCCGTCGTTCACCGCCGCGAACCGGGAGGCCTGGATCCAGAAGTTCCAGCTCGCCGAGCTGGCCGCGTACGCGGGAAGGAAGTGACATGAGTGATCCCGTTGCCATCGACCAGCTCGTGGACGATCTGCCCACGGACGGCGTCACCGTGCGGATGCTGCAGGCCCTCGACTTCGTGGTCCCCGGACAGTGGAAGAACCACACGAAGCTCGACGACCTGATTCGCGACGTCTCGGGCGAGACCGACCCCGGCTTCGTTTTCAAGGTGCACGTGCGGGTGGTGAAGCGCTACAACGAGGCGTCGCAGGGCTACCAGAAGGCCATGTGGGTCTTCCAGGCCGTGGATTCTTCCGACAAGCTCCTCGGCGCGGCATCCCTCGCGAGCAAGGTGGGGGAGAAGATCGGGTTCCTCAAGTTCCTGAGCAAGATCACGCCCAAGGCCGACAAGACCCAGGCGCTCGACCTGACGCTCAAGATCGGCGCCGAGATCGTCACGTTCTGTCAGATCAACGGCCTCCCCGGCGACAGCATCGGTGACTTCCTGAAGGCCCTCAAAGCCTACGAGCGGGAATCGGCCATGCGAATGGGCGCCCTCGTCTGTGTGGACGGGCTCATCCCGCTCGGGCCCGACTTCGCCTCCGTGGCCCTGAACACTGTGAAGAAGGTTTCGACCTCGGACCTCGAAAGCAGCGGCACCTACCAGCGCATCAAGGGCTATCTGCCCGGCGCCGGCACAGCGGCCCAGCTCGGCTTCCTGAACGGCAGCCTCGACTCGGTGCAGGACTGGATGAAGTCGTTCACCTCGACCCGCGGCCTCACGCCACAGGTCGTCACCCAGAATCTGTCGAAGTGGATCGAGGGTGCCGACCAGAAGCTCGACTATCTGGCCGGATTCCTCGATCTGTCCACGAACTACTTCGAGCACACGGGCACGCAGTCCATCGCGCGTGCCCTGGTCGAGCGCTCCCTGGCCGAGATGTAGGGCTACTCCTTGATGCGGTCGCCGAGGTCGGTGAGCAGCTCGCCGACTTTGCGTTTGGCCTTGCCGACTCCCTCCTGGACCGCGCCCTCGACGCGTTTGAAGGCGCCTTCGCGCTCCATCTTCTTGTCGTGAGAGAGGATTCCGGCTGCTTCCTTCACCTGCCCTCTCACCTTCCTGGCTTTGCCCTTCCTCTCGAGGTTGGTCATGGGGGACTCCTTTCCGGCCCGGCACCCTTGCAATGAGCTCGGCTCCCTTCGGCGCCGCTGTAGTGAGCTCGGCTCCCTTCGGCGCCGCTGTAGTGAGCTCGGCGTCCTTCGGCGCCGCTGTAGTGAGCTCGGCGTCCTTCGGCGCCGCTGCGGGCGGAGGGCCGCTTCTATAGGAATGGGCCTCCAAGACCGCCAGTGCCCTGATGCGTCTGCATCATGAAAAGAGGCCGGGGCGCAACTATGTTGATTGATGCTTCGAGGTCCAAGATGCTTTCCATCCCGGCGGTCTCAGAACCCTCTTCGCCGCTCCGCTGTGCCGAGATTCTCACGGCGTGCGCCCGGCGCGCCGAGGAGATCGAGGCGATGAACGAAGCGCTGGTGGTCGAGGTGGCTGATCGGGCGGCCGCGGAGGTCGCCCTCGAGGAAGGGAACCGGCAGAAGGACGCTTTGCTGGCGACGCTGGCCCACGAGCTGCGCAACCACCTCGCGCCGTTGTCGAGCGCCTCGGAGATCCTCGTTCGGGCTGGCGACGGACCCTCGAACGCCCCAATACGGAAACGAGCGCTGTGCGTGATCTCGCGGCAGGTCCTGCTCCTGGCGCGTCTCATCGAGGATCTTCTCGACCTCTCCCGGGTCACATACGGCAAGCTGACGCTGCGCCGCGAGACGGTTTCCCTGCTCGAGATCGTCGAGAGCGCCCTCGAAACGGCCGGGCCTCTCCTGCTGGAACGCAGGCATGTGCTCACGGTGGCCCTTCCCGATTCCCCCGTGTATCTCAACGTCGACCCCGTACGCATCGTGCAAGTGCTCACGAATCTGCTCGAGAACGCCGCCAAGTGCACCGAGCCGGGCGGCCGGATCCGCGTGGAGGCGGTGCGGGACGAGGGAGTCCTCGAGATTGCCGTGAGCGATTCCGGCATCGGTATCCGGCCAGACGAGCTCGGCTTCGTGTTCGAGCTGTTTGGGCAGGCGCGTCACGCGCACGCGCCGGTCGACGGCGGGCTCGGAATCGGGCTCGCGCTATCGAAGAGCCTCGCCGAGATGCACGGCGGCAGCCTCAGCGCGGCCAGCGAAGGCGAGGGCCAGGGCAGCGTGTTCACGCTCTGCCTCGCGTGCCCGGAGGTTGTCCCCACGGAGTGATCGGCGGGGTTCCGGTTCGGGCTGAGCTCTATGCGGTCTGCAGGGCGCGCTCGACCCGAATGTCGCCGTCCCGCGCGAGCTCCGAGAGGCTGGTGTCGCCGAGAACCTGCATCATCGCGCTGGGCTTCACGAATTCCAGAGAGACAGCCCCAGGAGCCACCTCGCGGATGACGGCGTTGCAGGGCAACAGACCCGATACGTCACTGTTGGCGGTGTAGGCCTCGTAGGCGAAGCCGGGATTGCAGGCGCCGAGAATGACAGTGGGAACGATGTCCTTGCCGGTCTTCTCCTTGATTTTGCTGTGCATGTCGATGCGGGTGAGGATGCCGAAACCCTCGGCGGCCAGCGCCTTGGTCGCGCGCTCCACGGCCTCTTCGACCGTGCCGCTGATCTCGCGTTTGAAGTTGATGCTGTTCATGGCGTTCTCCCGATTGAGGTTAGGCGCAACCGGGCTTGGATGCAAAGCAGGGGACGAGGCCCGCTGGGGCCCGCCAGGACTCGCCCCAGGCGAGGAGCCGCGAGGGCACGGCCGCGGCGTCGAGAAGCTCCTTGGCGGCATCGTAGCCCTCGAGCCCGCCGTGGCCCGGGTCGCCCAGCTCGGCAAGATGAGTTGGAATGAGGGTGCCCGGCCGGCAACGTTCGGACAGACGGACGATGCTCGCGGCCGGGTCGTCGTCTTCGCCGAAACGGCCCAGCTTCGCGAAAACGACGTCTGGAGCCTTCCTGAGGTCGAGGAAGCGGGTGTGGTCGTGGTCGGCCAGGTGGAGGACCGTGAAGCCGTCGAACGTCACCTCGTAGGAGCGCTGGACGACG
The DNA here is from genome assembly GCA_964643185.1 of uncultured Holophagales bacterium. Classification (GTDB taxonomy): domain Bacteria; phylum Acidobacteriota; class Thermoanaerobaculia; order UBA5066; family UBA5066; genus JAEUQS01. The sequence goes on along the minus strand of CAZXSG010000036.1, from coordinate 3,649 downwards.
GCACCGGCCCGATCGCGGGCGTGCAGAGCCCGATGCGCACTCACCTCCACCCGCGCGCCCCCGAGGGTGAGCTCGCGGGTCGTTCCGGCCGCCATTCCGAGGGCCTGCTCCGCGATCACGGCCCGCACCTCCTTGGGAACGACCACAGGACGGCCCGACCGGATGAGCGGGCGCACCACGTCGAGGTCCAGGTGATCGGGAAGGCGCTGGGTCACGAGGAGGCCGTCGAGCGAGCCGGCGAGCCTCCGGACGAGGTCCTCGGGAATCTGCCACGCGACGCCCCACACGTGCCGACCCGTGACGACGTCGATTCCGAGACTGAAGGACGGCGTCCTCACAACGATCCCGCAGTTGTAGAGCTGCCAGATCTCGAGGGGCGCCCGTGCGGGCCTCGCCAGCGCCTGGGTCACGTAGTCGAGGCACTTCAGCCAGTATTCAGCCACGGCCCGGTTCCTGGCCGCGCCCGGCAGACAGACGAAGAGATCGAGCGCCGTGAGCGCACTGTCGCCCTGGACCCCGGGGACGGGCGGGTGACGATGCGCGAAGACCTCGTCCAGCGAGCCGCCCTCGGGCATGAAGTCGGCGATCTCGAAGACCGAGTTGACGTGCCCGTAGCCGTCGGGCTCGCTCCGGTGGTTCCCGTCGTCCTCCACCCAGTACCGGCCGTCGAGAACGAATTTGTAGCGATAGGTGCCCGGCAGGGCGAGCCGGACGGTGCCTTCCCAGACGCCGTCCTCGCGGCGGGTGAGCGGGCGCCCCCGCCAGCCGTTGAAGTCACCGGCGACGGCGACACTCGAGAGCCCGTCCCCTTCCCACTGAAAGGTCACGTCGTTCCCGACGACGCGCGGCGAACCTCCCGCTGTCGCCGTCTGGTGCGGTGACCGGCCCTCAGCCGCCTGTACGGCGGCGAGCGCCTGGACCACTCCGTAGCCCTGTCGCTCGCGCGGAATGTGCGGCGCCGTCTGTGCGGTGCCGATCAGGATCTCGCGTACGTCCCGGGGACCGAGGTCCGGATTGGCCTCGAGCATCTGCGCCACGATGGACGTGACGATGGGGGCCGCGAAGGACGTGCCGTCCACGTGCTGGTAGTGGGCGGCCACGAGCTTCATCCTGCGCGTTTCGCCATCGAGCAGAGCCCGGAGCGCGGGAGCGTCCCTGGACTCCCAGCCCGCGGGCAGCCCGAGGAGCTGACGGCGGCTGACAACCTCGGCGAGCAGCTCGTCGTCGGGCAGGGACTTCTGATACCACAGCGCTCGGGCCCTCTCGAACTCTTTGGAGCCGGGTAGGATCGGGGCCGCGACGAGGACCGACGGCGCGGTGATCTCGGGCTTCAGAATTCCGTCGACGGTCGCGCCCGAGGGCGAGGAATAAGGACTGTAGGTCATCTCGAAGGGCAGGTTCTTGTCGACGAGGCCCCCGACCGTGAGCACGGAAGGGGAGTTGGCGGGCGGACTGGAAACCCGGAGAGGGTCGTTGCCCGCCGCGGCGACGACGAAGATTCCGGCCTGCACGGCGAGCTCGGCGGCGGCATCGATGGGGCTCTCGCGATACGACAGGGCGAGAGAGCTCCCCAGCGAGATGTTGAGGATCCGGATGTCGTGCTCCTCACGGTGCTCCACGACCCATTCGATGGCCCGCGTCACGTCGCCGGGATCGACCTTGCTCCCCACGGCCACGAGGACCAGGGAGGCTTCGCTCGCGATTCCCGGATAGAGGCCCCCCGAGAGCCATCCGTTGCCGGCGCAGGCGACGCTCGTCATGGTGCCGTGCCAGGCGTCGTCCGAGGAGCGATCGAGACGGGCGCCCCGTCCTGTGATGTCGACGTAGGCCCGGATGCGGTTCGCGGGCCTCACGAGATCCGGGTGCGCGAAGAAGCCGGAATCCACGAACGCGATCGTCACGCCGCGGCCCGCATAGCCCGTATGCGCGCGCATTCTGGCCGGGGTGGGGAGGACGACGTGCTGTCCGAGGAACACCGTGCCGGTCTTGGCGAAAGGGGCGAGGAGGCTCTCGTTCGAGGTGCGCTGGACGATGTCGTAAACCTCGGTCTCGTACAGAGCGCGCCCGCTGGGATGCGGCAGGAGCGGGCCCGTGCTCTTGTGCAGCTTCCCGAGGTAGATCCTCAACGCTTCGCTGATCTCCGAGGGAAGAACGAAGCTGCGTTCCGTGCGGTCGCTGCCCGTGCGGATCTGGAACCGGCCCATCTCGGCCGGCGTCACCCGGGTCACGTCGAGGCCCGCGATCTCTCGGGCGCCCAGGTGCGTGCCGTAGAAGAGGAGGAGGAGGACGAGCTCCGACAGTGCTTCGAGTGGGAGTCCCGCGGCGTCTCCCTTCAGGAGACCCGTGATCTGCCGTCTCAGCTCGTGGTGGCGGCGGTCGCTCTCGGTCAGCTCGAGAAACCGCTCGAGGAGCGTTTGTACGAGCTGACGCTGCCGCCGATCGGGCACGCGGCCAGTCTACGCCCGCGTGTGTCGGGTGCCTCATAATTTGCCTGTGGCGGCCCAGCCTCTGCGCGTCTTCATCGTCGACGACGAGCCCCCGGCACGCACCTGGGTGCGCCGCATGCTGCAGGACGACCCTCAGATCGAGATCGTTGGAGAGGCCGGTGACGGCTTCACGGCGGTGACGGCGATCCAGTCGGCGGCGCCCGACCTCGTGCTCCTCGACGTCCAGATGCCGGGCCTCGACGGTTTCGGCGTGCTCGAAATGCTGGCCGGGAACCCGCTCCCGGCCGTGGTCTTCATCACCGCGTTCGACCGCTACGCCGTGCGCGCGTTCGACGTGAATGCCGTGGACTACCTGATGAAGCCGCTCTCACCCGAGCGCTTCGCCCGCACGCTCGAGAAGGTGAAGAAGCAGCCCGGCGGCAGCGCAGAGGGCGCGGGCCGGCTCGTCGCGCATCTCCGCGAAGGAGGCCGGCGGCCCGAGTGGCTGCTCGTGAAGACCGGCGACCGCAGCCGCTTCGTGAGGCTCCGCGACGTGGACTTCCTGGAGGCGGCCCGCAACGGCGTGACCCTCCACGTGGGCGCCGAGAGCTACCCCTTTCGCTCCACGATGAACGCGCTCGAGGAGAGCCTCGACCCCGAGCGCTTCCTGCGCATCCACCGCTCGACGATCGTGAACGTGGAACGCGTGAAGGAGCTCGAGAGCTGGTTCAACGGCGAGTACCGCGTGATCCTCAAGGACGGCCGGATCCTCACGCTGTCGCCCACCTATCGGGCGTCACTCGCGCGCTTCAGAAGTCTCCCGGCCGAGCGGGAGCGCTGAGCCGCTAGGCCGACAAGCGCCGGATCTCCCGTTCGATCTCCTCGTGCGTTCCCGCTCCGTCGTCGCGTGCGCGCGCGTCGTCCCGTGCGCGAAGGTGGTCGCCGAGGAGCACGATGACTTGCTGGGCCGCCTTGCGGTTCTTCAGGATGAGCGGGCCCAGAGCGTCGAGCGTGGCGAGCAGGAAGGCCGGGTTCAGGCCCGACCGCTCGCTCGCGAGCGAGGCCTCGGTCACCTCCGCCTCGAGCCTCGCGGTCCGCAGCGCCGCCTCCTGATGTCTCCGCGCGCCCGCGATGGCATGCAGGATCGCGAGGTAGGGCCAGGCCACGCGCAGCACCCGCACGAAATTCTCGGTCTCTCCGCTGAGCTTGCCCGAGAGGATGGC
>CAZXSG010000035.1:0-12380 GCA_964643185.1 uncultured Holophagales bacterium | reverse complement strand
CGTCGGGGGCCACGGAGTCGATCAACCTCGCGCTCTTCGGCGCCGCGAGGGCGCGCCGCTCGCGCGGAACCCACCTCGTCACGGCGGCCACCGAGCACAAGGCCGGGCTCGACACGTGTCGCGCGCTCGAGTCCGAGGGTTTCCGCGTCACGGTGCTGCCCCCGGATTCCGAAGGCCGCGTCTCCGCCGCGTCGGTCGAGGCGGCGCTCCAGCCCGACACGACGCTCGTCTCCGTGATGGCCGCGAACAACGAGGTGGGCGCTCTGAACCCGATATCGGATATCGCCGGTCTCACGAAGGCGCGCGGCATCCTCTTCCACACCGACGCCGCCCAGGCGTTCGGAAAGATTCCGCTCGACGTCCACGCCTGGGGCATCGACCTGCTCTCGATCTCGGGGCACAAGCTCTACGGACCCAAAGGCGTCGGCGCGCTCTTCGTGCGGGCGCAGAACCCGCGCGTGCGTCTCCTGCCCCTGCAACACGGCGGCGGGCACGAGCGGGGGATGCGCTCGGGCACTCTGGACGTGCCCGGCATCGTGGGCCTCGGGGCCGCCACGCGGATCGCGCTCGCCGAAAGGGGCGCGGAGACGGCGCGGCTCGCGGCCCTCCGGAACCGCCTCCTCGAGGGCCTCCGCGCCGGAGTCCCGGACCTCTTCGTGAACGGTCCCCTCGAGGACCGGCTGCCCGGAAACCTCAACGTCGGGTTCCCTGGAACGCCGGCCGACGACGTCATGGCGCTCATGCGGGACGTGGCCGTGTCCACGGGCTCGGCCTGCAGCTCGAACGAGCCCGAGCCGAGCCACGTGCTCCTCGCGATGGGGCGTTCCGCCGAGGACGCAAAGGCTTCCCTGCGCTTCGGTCTGGGCCGGTTCACCACCCTCGAGGAGATCGACCGCGCGACCGCCTCCGTGATCCGGGCAGTGGATTCGGTGCGTACCGTTCGAAAAGAGGTGGGCCTCGGCCCTTAGAATCGGGGGACCGTGAAAGCGTTTCGTCTCGCGAGCTTCGGCGCCGCCTTGGCCCTCGTGGTGGCCGCAGGCTTCCTTCCCGCGGTCCAGAGCCCTCCCGTTCCCGCCGCCACGCCGACCGCCCGGCCGGTTCCCACGGCCACACCCACGCCGCTGCCCGGCGAGATCCAGGTGAAGGTGACCGTCACGGCGCCGGACCGGAAGGTCGTTCCCGGCGCGATGGCCGTCCTCTGGATCCCGGGCTCCAAAGCCCCGAAGCCTCCGGCCAACCTGAAGATCGCGTCGAAGGACAAGCGCTTCGACCCGCGCATCACGGCCGTGCCGCAGGGCGCCACGGTGGACTTCCCGAACTACGACAAGATCTTCCACAACGCGTTCTCGCTCTCCGAGAAGGCCAAGTTCGACCTCGGCCTCTACCGCAACGGCGCCTCCAAGCCCGTCACGTTCTCTCAGCCCGGGCTCGTGAAGGTGTACTGCAACATCCACCCGCAGATGGCCGCGCTCGTCCTCGTGGTGGACGGCGAGCTGTACGGCCTCGCGGGGCCCGACGGCACGGCCGTGCTCCAGAACCTCCGCCCCGGCCGCTACGCGGTGAAGGTGTGGGAGGAGCGGGGCGGCGAGTGGTCGGGCACGGCCGACGTCGCGTCCGGCAAGGCCACGACCCTCACCGTCGCGCTCGACGGCTCGACCTTCAAGGACGCCCCCCACAAGAACAAGTACGGCAAGGACTATCCGCCGCCGGACGACGATGAAAACCGATACTGATCCCAGCGAAACCCCCGACCCTCGCGCCGTCACCGACAACGCCAAGACGGTCATCGTCTCGAAGTCCTCGTCGGCGCCTTCGCTGCCGAGCCGCCTGGGTGCCGAGCCCGAGCCGAAACGAAAGGGGCCCGGCGTCGCCACGAAGTTCTTCGTGGCGTCCGCGCTCCTCGTGGGCGTCGCGCTGGGCGCTTCGATCACCGTCGCGACCGTTCGCTCGAACCAGATCGCCGAGACGACGATCCGCGAGGACCTCGCGAAGGTGCCCGCGATGCTGCGCGTCTACCAGAACGACCTCGAGGCGCAGCTCCGGGCGACCGTGCACTCCATTGCCGTCGAGCCCGGCACCACCGCGCTCCTCGGTGAGGACGTTGACCTCGTCACCCGGCACGAGTGGGCCGTGAAGAAGGCCGCGCTCATCGGCGCGAACACGGTGTTCCTGTTCGATCGCAAAGGCCAGCTCCTCGCGCGGAGCGACAAAACGGTGGAAGAGCTGGATCCCCTCGTGGGCCAGCCCTTCGGCGCGGTGAAGTGGGTGCGCGCTCCCATCGAAACCTGGGACGATGCCTCGGCCACCATCCGCGAGAAGGATGTGTTGGCCGCGGTGGCCTCGGCCTCCGTCGTGGCGGGCGAGAAGGCCATGAACGAGGCCCGGCTCGAGGGCGTCGTCGCGGCCTCGTTCGGCTACGACAAGGAACGTGCTGCTGCGCTCAAGGGCATCACGGGCGGGCAGGTGGGCTTCGCGATCAACACCGCGAAGAAGGACCAGCCTCCGGCTCTCGCCGTGACCACGGAGACGGCCGGGTTCGGGGGCGCCGCGATCTTCGCGGGCGTTTCCGCGGCGCCGGGGGCGCTGGACACGCTCTTCAAGGAAGGCAAAGAGGTCGGGCCCATCGACGTGCCGCTCGCGAGCGACCTTCGCATCGTGAAGGCCGTGCCGCTCAAGAGCGCCGCGGGGGAGATGCTCGGCGCGTTCGCCGTGTCCCGCTCGCGCGACGAGGAGACGGCCGCGTTCCGCGAGATCCGCAACACGCTCCTCCTGGTGGGCGGCCTGGCGCTGCTCCTCGCGATTCCCGTGAGCTTCGCGCTCGGCCGCGGCATCGCGCGCCCCATCGAAGAGCTGGCCGCCGGGGCCCGTCAGATTCGCGAGGGCAACCTCGACGTGAAGCTGCCCGAGGCCGGCGGCGACGAGGTGGGGCTCCTCGCCCGCGCGTTCCGCGGCATGGTGAGCGAGCTCAAGGAGAAACGCGAGCTGGAGCAGATGGTCGCCGAGATGGCGAAGAGGCCCCGGCCGGACGCGGCCGCCTCCACCACGGCGACGACGACGGCGCTGCCCGAGGTCGTCTCGGCGCCGGGCGACGGGCCCCGCATCGGCGCCGTGTTCGCGGGCCGCTACGACATCGTGGGGACGCTGGGCAAGGGCGGCATGGGAGCCGTGTACCGGGCCATGGACCGCGAGCTGGACGACGACATCGCGCTCAAGGTGCTCATGCCCGAGGCGTTCGACGAAGGCACGCAGGCCACCGTGACGCTCAAGCAGGAGATCAAGCTGGCCCGCCGCATCACGCACCAGAACGTGGTGCGCACGCACGACCTCGGGGAGTACGGCGGGACGCGGTTCATCACCATGGAGTACGTGCCCGGCACGACGCTCCGCGAGGTGGTCGACCGCAAGAACCGGCTCGCGATCGCGCCCGGCCTGCAGATCGCCAAGCAGCTCTGCCGCGGCCTCGGCGCGGTGCACGAGGCGGGCATCATCCACAGGGACATCAAGCCCCACAACATCATGGTGCTGCCCAACGGCGTCGTGAAGCTCATGGACTTCGGCATCGCCCGGAACACCGAGGGCGTCGACCCCACGACGCAGATGGGGCAGACGGTGGGCACGCCGTACTACATGAGCCCCGAGCAGGCGCGCGGGCAGAACCTGGATCCGCGGAGCGACCTCTACTCGGTGGGCGTCGTGCTGTACGAGCTGTTCACGGGCGAGCGGCCCTTCGAGGGGAAGGACCCGCAGGAAGTGATGATCAAGCACGTGTCGGTGGACGCGCGGCGCCCGTCGGCCCTGCGGCCGGATCTGCCGCCGCTCCTCGAGCGGATCATCCTGGCGTGTCTCTCGAAGGACCGTGAGAAGCGTCCGCCGACGGCGAACGATCTCTACGGCGCCTTGATGAGAGTCACCTAGCCCCAAATGCCGTTCGTCTTCCTGCTGGCCTGCGGCGCGCTCGTCGTGGCCATCGTCGCGCTGAACCGCGTCCGCGAACTGGCGGACCGGCTCGCGCGGCTGGAGGAGGACAACGCGCGGCTCGTCTCGGAGCTGCGTCGCGCGAGGGTGGCTGAAGCTCCCGCGCCGCCGCCTCCTCCGTTCGTCCCGACTGAAGTTCCTTGGCCGGCTCCCATGGCGCACGACCTGCCTCCGCGCATCGAGCAGGTGCGCAGCCCGGAACGGGCGGAGCCTCACGAACAGGTGCGCAGCCCGGAACGGGCGGAGCCTCAGGAGGAGATGCCCACCCTGACCGCGGTGGAGGCTCCGCCTCCGCCGCCGATGCCGGCCGAGGTTCTCGAGGCTGCCCAGCCACCGCCTCCACCACGGCCCGTTCAGCCGCCGATGCCCCCGCCCGCACCCGCGTCGCGCATCGACTGGGAGGGCTTTGTCGGCGTGAAGCTCTTCTCCTGGGCGGCCGGGCTCGCGCTCGCCGTCGCCGGGCTCACGTTCGCGAAGTACGCCGTGGACAGCGGGATGCTGGGCCCGGGCTTGCGGTTCCTCCTCGGCCTCCTCGCGGGCGTCGGGCTCCTCATCGTCTGCGAGCTGAAGGTCGCGCGGCGCTACGCGCCCACCGCGAACGCGCTCGACGCGGGCGGGCTCGTCATCCTGTTCGCGACGCTCTACGCCGGCTATGCGACCTGGAACCTCATCGGGCCCGTGACGGCGTTCCTCGGGCTCGCGGGCGTGACGGCCCTCGCCGTGTCGCTCTCCGTGCGCCGCGACTCGGTGTTCATCGCGCTCCTCGGCCTGTTCGGCGGCTTCCTCACGCCGGCGCTCCTCTCGACCGGCGCGGACCGTCCGCTGAGCCTGTTTTCGTACCTCCTCGTCCTGAACCTGGGCCTCGCGCACGTGGCCCACCGCAAGGGCTTCTCGCCGCTCGTCGTCCTCGCGCTCGTGTTCACCACGCTCTATCAGTGGGGCTGGGTCGCGAAGTTCCTCACCGTGGAGAAGCTGCCCCTCGCTCTCGTCATCTTCCTGATCTTCCCGGTCTCGGCCGTGATCTCCCTGGCCCTCCGGGAGCGGAGCGGCGCCGACGTCGCCCCCGCGGCGCGAACGTCCGCGGCCGTGAGCGCGGCGCTGCCGGCTCTCTTCGCGTTCTTCGTCGCGGTGGTGCCGGACTACGGCGGGCAGTACACGCTGCTCTTCGGCTTCACCGCCGTCCTCGCGACCGCGCTCTTCGCGGTGGCCTGGCGGCGCGGGCCGCATCTCCTCCACGCCGTGGGCGCGGCCTCCTCGGTGCTCGTCACGTGGGTGTGGCTCGTCGCGTCGTTCCGGGCCAGCGCTTATCCCGATATCGCGTTCTGGATCCTCGGTCTGAGCTGCGTGGCCGCGCTCGCCCCGCTCGTCGCGCTGCGCACGGGACCGCCGCTCGGTGAGGACGGCGAAGCCGGAGCCTGGGCCGCGCCGTTCCTCGTCCTTTCTCTCCTCGTCGTGGTGGGCCGCGAGCCCGCCGGGCTCTCGACGGCTCTCGTGCTGGGCGTGGTTCTCGCGATGCTGGCCGCGGCCGAGGTCCACGTGCTCTACCGGCGGCGCGGGCGCGCGTTCCTGCCGGTGACGTTCGTCTTCGCGGGCCTCGTGGCGACGGCCGCCGCGTACTTCGACCACACGGCCTCGATCCGCTCGGTGCTGTTCGCCGTCCTCTTCGCGGGGCTGGCCTGGGCGTTCCACGAAACGGCCCGCCAACGGGTGCTGCCGAGGGAGACGTTCGTGGACGGCACGGTCGCCGCGCTCCTCCTGTCGCAGCTCGTTCTCCTCGTGGCCGCGGGCCGCGACGGGATGGTGCCCGCCACGATGACCGTCTTCGCGCTGGGGATCGCCGTGGCGCTGCTCCACCTCGCGTTCCGCGAGGAGCGCCCCTACGTTCCGATCGGCGCGATCCCTCTGGGGTTCCTGGGTGTCCTCGTGTTCTCGGCCCAGTCCGCGTACCCGGTCACGGTCCTGGCCGGTCTGCCGCTCGGCCTCTTCACGGTGTTCCTGGGCTCGGCCGCGGCCGTCGGGCTGCGCGGCCATCCCGCGCTCGGGCATCACGTCGCCGCCGTCTTCGCGAGCGTGCCGGCCTTCCTCCTCGTGCGGGAGGGCTTCCAGCACCACCAGCTCTCCGCTCTCGACGGCCCGGCCGCGCTCCTCTTCGCCGCCGCGCTGGGTGTGGTGGCGTACGCGCTGTCCCGCGAGCCGGGCGCGCTCGAATCTCCGCGCTTCGCGTGGACCGCCGGGGGGGCGCTCTCGTGGCTGGTGGCCGCCGTGCCCATCGCGCTCGACAGAGAGGCCCTCACGATCACCTGGGCGCTCATGGCCGCGGCGCTCGCGTGGCTCTACGTGAAGGTCCGGCGCCGTGGGCTTCTCGTGTTCGTGCTCGGGCTCTCCGTCGCGGTCTTCCTGCGCCTCGCCGTGGTGCTCCTCGAGCCCTCGGCGCTGGCCATCGGGCCGGTGGGTCCGGGTCTCTTCAACGCCTATCTCTACACGTACCTCGTGTCGGCGGGCGCGCTCTTCACCGCGGGATGGCTGCTTCGCGAGGAGGCCGATCCGCTGCCGCCGTTCCGTCTGCCGATGTTGCTGTCCGGCCTGGGCGCCGTGCTCCTCTTCGTCCTCGTGAACGTGGAGATCGCGCACACGTTCTCGGTCGGCGGGGCGCTGCGCTTCCGGTTCGCGAGCGAGAACCTCGGCGAGGGGCTCGCCTACACGCTCGGCTGGGCCGTGTTCGCGATCGCGCTCCTCGTGGCCGGGATCGCGCGGGACCTCCGGCCCGTGCGCGTCGCGGCCGTCGTGCTGCTCTCGGTCACGCTCCTGAAGGGCTTCCTCATGGATCTCGGGCGCCTCGGCGGGCTCTACCGTGTGGCCGCGTTCGTGGGGCTGGCGTTCTCGGCCGCGGCCGTCGCGGTGCTGCTCCAGAAATTCGTGCTGAGGCGAAACGAGGAGAGCCGGGAACCCTAACGGGCCCCGGGCTCGACGAGGAGACCCTTGGCCGCCAGCGCCTGGGCTACATCCCTGCGGACGAGGACATCGAAGTACTTCCCGCAGACGGGCAGGCTCGCCGCGGCATAAAGACGGCTGATGGCCTCGGCGTCGGCTCCCTCGGGCGCGTAGCCGATGTGGCGGCTCCAGACGGTTTCGTCGGTGAGGGCCCGTTCGATGCCGGCGTCCGCGAGGGGCGTTTCGTGGAGCTCGGTTCGATAGCCGAAGATCCAGATGGGTGCGGCCTCGCGGACTCCGTGCGCGTGACGGTACTTGCCCCAGCGGACGGGCCCCGGCCACGGTTCGTGGGCGATGGCGCGGTCGTTGAGGCCCTGGAGGTCGACGACGCGGAGCCCGTCCGCGAAGTACTTGAGCTTCTGGTAGTCGCTCTGAGCGACGGTGCCCGTGCCGAGGAGAGCCTCGAGGGAGCGCGCGATCTCCCGATCGCATTCGAAGTGCTCGAGGCGCACGGGCCAGGTGTCGCGTATCAGCGCCCGGCGCGTCTCCGCCTCGCGGAGGGACACCTCGATCGGACCGGCCAGCACGAGCATCGCTACCGACAGCGCGGCCCCCCGCGCGAGGCCCGCCGTGTCGGCCAGCACAAACGTGAGCGCCACGAACGCGAGGCTCAGGGAGCCGGCGAGAAAGCGCCCACCGCCGTACGAATCGCCCCCGGCGAGAACGATCAGGCCCAAGGACGAGACGGCCAGACCGGCGACGAGAGCGAAGCGGCGCCGCGCCCACGAGCAGGACCAGCCCGGCGCGAGCGCGAGCGCTGGGAGTAGCGCGAGGAGGGGCAGGAACCGGGAGCCCGGCGGGCCCTCTCGAACGTACGTGAGCACGTACGAAAGGCCGTCACGCGCTTCGAGGAGCCGCGACGTCGAGGACTTCGCGAAGTACGTGTTCGGCACGAGCTCTCCGAAGACGACGAACCGGAAAGCGAAAAGGAGCGCGACGGCGCCTCCCGCGAGGAGCGCTCCCCGGAGTGCGGCCTGCCGGCCGGAGGGTCTCAGTGCGGGCAGAGCCAGCAGCCCGGCGGCGAGGGGCAGACCCTCCGGGCGGGCCATCGCGGCGAGGACGGCCAGGGCCGCGAGGACCCAGGGCCGCGGCGCGTCGGCAAGTCCCCCGTAAGCCGCCAGGGCCATCAGCGTGAGCGCGACGAGCGGAGCCTCCAGGAGAAACGACGCCCCCTCCGCGAGGGCCGGGCTCGTGGCCGGAAGCAGGCCCGCCGTGAGGGCGACGAGGAAGCGGGTGACGAAGGGCCGGCCTCTCGTCGCGCGGACCCCCATGGCAGCCGCGAGGAGCGGAAGCGCCGCGTGGAAGAAGACGCTGAGCCGGAACGTCGCGCGGATGGGGTCGGCCGGCCTCGCGAGGTGCGCGACCGCCTTGACGAGGAGGTCGAGCGGGCTCGTGAAGCCCTCCACGGCGCCGTCTCCCGCATTCCAGGAGAGCGAGAGGTCGCTCAGGAGATGTCGTGCGTAGACGAGCACGATGAACGCGTCGTCGAGGTTCGCGGGCCGCGCTCCCGCGAACGAGAGCACGGCCACCGAAACCAGGAATGCGCCGAGCGAGAGCCATGCGGCGAACGGGGCGGCTCGTCGCGCCATCGGCCAGGAACGGCCGTCCAACGATCGCTACCTGCTGGCGGGAGCCGGGGCCTGCGCGGATGCCGTGGCCGAGCGGGCTTCCTGATACAAGGAGAGTCCCGCGAGGGCGAGGAACAGCAAGACGACGGCGAGTCGAAGGCGACGCATCAGGCGGTGAGTGCTCGGTTCAGCCGGGGGAGATTACACGCTTCGGTCGGGTGAACCAAGCCGCCCTCACGAGCCGTTACCGGGGGTGTCCTCGTAGAGCGCCAGGAAGCGCTCGACCATCCGCTCCTCGGTAAAGAGGTGCGCGGCGCGATCCCGCGCGGCGCGGCCGAGCCTCAGAGCCAGCTCGCGGTCGCCCAGAACCGAGCGGAGGGCCCCGGCGAGCGCCGCGACGTCTCCGGGGGACACGAGAAGGCCCGATTCCCCGTTCACGATCAGCTCCCGGGGTCCGCCGTGATCGGTCGCGATCACGGGCCGCCCGAGGGCCATGGCTTCGAGGAGCACCAGACCGAACGGCTCGGGCCGCACCGACGGGCCCACGACCACGGTCGCCTGCGCGAGGAGCGCGGAGGGGTCCTCCGTGAACGGGAGGATCGTGACGCGCTCAGCGATGCCGAGAGATCGGGCCGTGTCGAGGAGTTCCTCCCGCATCGCCGCGCCCCCGTCGAACTCGCCGCCCGAGAAGACGAGCTTCGCCGCCGGGAACTCCGGGGCGACCCGCGCGAACGCGTGGAGGAGGACGTCGGGGCCCTTCCAGCGTGTGAGGCGCCCGGCGTAAAGAACGGTGGGTGGACCGGAGGGGCTGATCGCCGCGGCCTCCGGAAGCGCGAGCCCGTTGTGGACGATGACCGACTCGGCGCCCCCGAGCGCGTCGCCCGCCGCCGACGAGACGACGGCGATGCGGCTGGCGAGGAGCCGCACGAGGGCCCCCATCACGAGCCGCCCCGCACGATCGGGCAGGATCTCGTGGACGTGCCACACCACGGGCCGCCCCGCGAGCCGCGCTCCGAGCGCCGCGGGAAACACGGCGACGGTGTTCACGTGGACGAGGTCGATGTTCTCTTTGCGCACGAGCCGCGCGATCGCGACGGTGGAGACGGCGGAATCGCGCAGGAAACGCGCGAACCGCAGCGGGCTCGTGAGGACGTTCCGGCGGAGGACGCCGATGCGGAGCCGCTCCACGGGAACGCCCTGAGCCTCGAGGCGCCGGGAGAGCCGGCCCTCGTACAGCACGTCGTTGGAGAGCAGCACCACGGGCGCGACGCGTTCGCGGGGGAGCCGCGACACGAGGCCGAGGAGCACGCGGTCCGAGCCGTACAGCTCGTCGGAGGGGTGCGCGAAGAGGATGCGGCGCGGGAGGCGCAGAGGCTTTGAAGCCGGTCTCGGAACCGCCGTCTCCGCAGACGCTGCTGCCAGGGCCAGGCCGAACGGCACCCAGAACGCTGCGAGCCAGCTCGTTTCGGTGGCCTGCGCCGCGAGGATCAGCGTCGCGAGAACGGCCAGCCGCTCGAGGGCCCGCCGCCGCGCCTCGCGGCCGCCTTCCGCCGTCCTCCGCGCCGTGACGACGAGGGCGAATCCGACGAAAGCGAAGAACGCGGCAGTGCCCAGCAGGCCGGTGTCGGCGAGAAGGTGGATCTCGAGATTGCCGGCCCAGGCCATCTCGCGATTCTCCATGCCCGGCCCCCGCTCCATCGCGCCGTGGCCTTTCCCGATCGCCGGCGCGTCGCGAAAGATCGCGAGCGCGTGGCGGTAGGTGCCCAGCCGGATGCGTACGTTGGGGTCGTCCTCGAGCGTCGTCGACCGCGTGAGCGAGAGTGCCTTGGCGACGAGCCCCGTCCGGGCGCCGCGCGCGGCCGAGGCGTCCACCGCGAGAGCAAGCGACAGCACGAGGCCCGCGCCGAGACAGCCTGCCGCCGCGAGCCGTAGCGTTCGGAGCTGCCGTTCCCGCGGGGCCAGCGAGGCGTCGAGCACGAGCGCGAGGAGGAGCACGACGGGAAACGTGAGCCAGGCGGCGCGGGTGACGCTCGCGAGGAGCGCGAGGACGTTGATTGTCGCGAGCGCTCCCGCGAGGAGCCGCCGCCCGGGCGGGAGCGCGGCGTCGAGAGCGCGGAGCACGAGCGGGACGGCCACCGCCGCGGCCAGAGCGCCCAGGATGTTGGGCTCGAGGATGGTCCCCTGCGCCGCGACGTAGCCGAGGCGCGGGCTGTCGACGATGCCGAGCGACGTGCCGAAGATCCGGTGCGAAGCGAGCGCGGCGAGACCGGCCAGCGACGCGATGGTGCCGAACAGGAGGTACCCGTCCCAGGCGCGCCCGGCCGACGGCCCTCGCACGAGCATGGGCAGGAGCACGACGGGCAGCGCCGTCGCGAAGAGGCGCAGGGCGTGGACGAGCGCGCGGGACGTTTCGGCCTCGCCGAGTGCGCCGGCAACGCCCGTCGCGAGCCACAGCAGCACGAAGAGCACGGCCCGGGGCGCGCGGTAGGCGGGGCGCAGGAGGACGACGAGGAGGACGAGCGGCCCCGCGATCTGCTCGGGGCGAACGCTGAGCGGTCCCAGCGGAACCGCGATGCCCGAGAGGAACGACGCGGCCACGAGGAGGCCCGCGAGAAGGGCGTTCACGCTGTCCTCCAGAGCTTCGGCGGCAGCACGAGGAGGAACGCGGCGGCCCCCGCGGCCCCAACGACGAGTGTGTGGAGCAGCGGGCCCCAGAGGAGCCCCGCGGCGGCGGGGAAGGTCACGGCCGCCACGGCCGCTCCGAGGGCGAGAAGCGTCGCGAAGAGGCGGCGCGGGGCGCGTGCGAAGACCCCGAGCCCCTCCTCGCTCCGCGCGAGCGCCACCGTGAGGAGGAACGCCGCCGTGCCCCAGGACAGGTTGCGGGCGAACGCGAGACCTTCGATGCCGCGCGGCGCGAGGAGCGGCGCCGCTACGAGGTAGACCACGAGGCCGGCGCCCTGCGCGAGGACGACGGGCGCGAGCCGCGAGCCCGTGACGAGGAGCTTCGTGGTCGTCTCGATGAGGCCGATGAACAGCACCGACGGCGCGAGGAGCACCACGAGGGACGCGAGGCTCGCCACCGCGGCCGAGTCGAAGCGGCCCCGCCCGAACGCCAGCGCGACGGCCGGCCCCGCCGCGGCCGCGGCCAGCGCGCTCGAGAGGAGCAGCAGGTTCACGATCGCGCGGAGGAGCGTCGCGGCTTCATCGGGCCTCTCGCCCGCGGTGCGCGCCGCGGCGAGGCGGGGCAGCGCCACCGTGGCGAGGGGCGCGGCCACGAGGCGCATGGGCATGTGGATGAGCTTCGACGCGAACCCGAGGAGAGCCACGGCGCCCACCCCGGCTGCCGACGCGAAGGGCCGCTCGGCGAGGTCCACGGCGGCCGAGAGCACTAGGGCGAGCGTGAGGAAGGCCGTGGCGCGGGACGGCGGGAGGGGCTCGGCGGCCGCCGCGAAGCCGAGGAGCCCCGCCCGCAACACGAACGGCAGCACCACGAGGAGCTGCACCGCGCTCGCGACGAGGAGCGAGAGCGTCGCGGCGTGGATGCCGAGCCGCGGCGTGAGGACGAAGAGGAGCAGCACCGAGAGGCCGTTCGCGGCGAGGATCGCGAAGGCGGGAATGCGGTACAGGCCCGCGGCGGTGGCCCCGGCCGAGAGAATGAGCGCGAGCGAGGAGAAGAGCCCGTACGCCGCGAGCTCGGCGAGGAGACGGGCCGTCAGCGCGATCGCGTCCGGGGTGAACCCCGGCACGAGGAGCCGTGCGATGGGCCTCGCGAGGAGCGCGACCGCCGCGACGAGGAACCCTCCGGCGAGTGTGGTGAGGAGGAGCGTCCGGCTGAAGAGCGCCCGC
>CAZXSG010000034.1:0-12559 GCA_964643185.1 uncultured Holophagales bacterium | reverse complement strand
TCGTCCAGGCCAAGCTGCTGCGCGTGCTCCAGGAGCGCGAGTTCCAGCGGCTCGGCTCGACGCGCGTCACCAAGGCCGACATCCGGCTCCTGGCCGCGACCAACCGTGACCTCAAGGGCGCGATCGCGCGCGGCGAGTTCCGCGAGGACCTCTATTACCGCCTCGACGTCTTCGAGATCCGGCTGCCATCCCTCCGCGAACGGCGCGACGACATCCTGCTCCTCGCGCGCGGCTTCCTCGACGAGATCGGCCGCGCGATCGGCCGCGCGATCGGCCGTCCGTCGGCGGGCCTGTCGGAGGAGTCGCAGGGAGCGCTCCTCGCGCACGCCTGGCCCGGCAACGTGCGCGAGCTGCGCAACGCGATCGAGCGGGCGGTCATCCTCTGCGAAGGCGGCCTCGTCACGAGCGAGCACCTGCCTCTCGGCCTGGAGACCGCGCCGAATGCTCCGGCCGCCGGCCCGGCCGAGGCCTTTCCGCCCGGAGGCGTGGACCTCGAAGCGCTCGAGAAGCAGCTCGTGAAGCAGGCCCTGGACGCCGCGAAGAACAACAAGTCCAGGGCCGCGCGGCTCCTCCGCCTCTCCCGCGGACAGCTCTACAACCGCCTCGAGAAGTACGGGCTCGAGAAGGACGCCTGACGTCCGGTCAGGGTTTGGTCCGCACCAGCTGCACCTGGAACCGGCCCTCGGTCACCTTCACCGGCGCGTCGGTGGCGACATCCTTGCCGTCGAACGCGAAACGCCGGAGGCCGTCTTGGTTCCGGGCGTGGCACGTTCCGACGATCCTGGGACGTCGTTCGGCTCCATCACCCGTGAACTCGGACTCGGCAAGCCGGAGAGGCGACGCGCGGAGATGACCCTCTAGATCGGCACCGAGCCGGCGGTAGGCGCGCCCGCGCTCGGGGAGCTATACACGCTCCGCTTCCGCGATGCCCGTGGGGAGGGCGTCGAGTGCGTGTTCGTGCCGGAGAGCGAGGAGGAGCCTTGAAGCCGTCGCACGCCTCTACCGCAGACCGTGCGCGCGGGGCCCTTGCGGGAGATCGCTAGCAGATGACAGCCGAGGGGGCCAGGTCGATTCTGTGGATCCCGCATCGTCCACGCCACCCCAAGCCCGCCGGACGTCTAATCTGGTGGCGACGGCGTACGGCCTGGCCAAGGACCATACGAACCTCGCCCGTTGGTTTCTGACGGTGGCGAGACAGGTCTTGGCGTGCGATCCGACCCCAGTGGCTTCATGAGTGCCGACAATCCGGTTGGTTCCGAGCTGTAGACGACTCGCCCAATCTCGGACGCCTCGAGTTCAACAACCTGTGGCTTGGGTTTCGCGGAAGAATTGGGCGAGACCAGGAACAGCCATCGATCCGAGTTCCTATCAAGCAAGCGTGTCTTCATTTCCGGGAACGGCATTGATCCGTCCGGTCTGTGAACTTCAACTGTGGGCGCGAATCCGCCCCCGAGGTATTGAGGCAAAATAGGATAGACCGCGAACACGAAAAGCGTGAGGAACAGGCCAAAGAAAATGGTCGCTCCACCAAAGGCCGCACCCGCGACCAATCCGGAGGCCCCCATGGCGTACAGCCCCTTGCCTGCCTCTTCCGATTCAACCTCGAGGTTGCTCTCTGCACTGTTTCGCCGCCTATCTCTCGCCTTTTGGAGTCTCGCCATTGCCGTCCCTATGTAGGTGGCCAGCACAAGGCCCGCCATGGTCGACACTCCCCAGATTGACAACCATCTTCCGCTCGCTGAACTTTGAAAGACCTCGTCTCCGGTGAGAAAGAGGGCACACGACAGAGCTGCCGTCGAGAGGAAGACCGCCACACCCACACCAGCCAAGGCCCGAAACAACGGCACTCTCGCGCCAGAGAAGCGGAACCTTGCAAAGAAGTACAACATCGTACACGTTAACATCAGGAATCCAGCTATGCATACCATGAACAGGAACCAGTCGATATCCAGGTCGAGACCGAAGAGCCCAGCCGGCTTATACCTGTCGGGGTGCTCTCGACCTAAGCGACTTATCACGAGGATGGTAAAAAAGAGCGGCATCGAAATGGCGGCGCTGCCGGTCGCTGAGCGTGAAACCGCGCTCCAAATTGTCGACGGCAGGGCTCGCGTCACCACGTGGATTGTTGGCGCCAGGACGCAAGCACCGAAAAGGACGGCAGAAACACCCGATGAGAAGTACCGCAACCGAAGGGCATCGAAGCCTGACACTCCGAAGGAGCCCAGAAACATGCTATGGACCAAGAACCCAAGTACGTAGAGGCCCACTGCGATCACCGAACCGTGGTCAGTAAGCACCTTCGCAATTGGGTAGGCCATCCGCAGCGAGATGGCAGGTCCGTGCAGTGAATAGCCCAGGGCCCCTATGAAAGAATCGCGTTCTGGCGCTCCATTCGAGGGCTCTACCATCTCGCCCTACCTCCCAATGACCTTTTCAAGCGACCCTAGCCTCCCGAAGATACAGGCGGTGCCGGCGCCTGCGTTGGCGCTAGCGGACCTCCGTCCCTAACCGCGTTGAAGTGACGAACGATCATTTGCTGTAGCTCTGAATAGTCCTCTGGGGCTGCCCGAGCGTTGTGAATCTTGACACTCAGCCGATTGTAGATATCGGAAAATGACGGGGCGAACTCCCGAACCTTAAGCGGCAAAGTGGCCGCGTAGGCCTGCATGACTTCATCAACGATCCGTGTCACTCGGTCCTTTGTGACATCGCGCGCATGCTGCTCGATCACTGTTCGAAGGAAGAACAGAGCTGCTAGGTGCTCGCCGCACATGGCTTGCATGATGGCTTTCTCAAAGAACCGTCGCACGCGAGGTGGAACCGAAGCGGGCGCGATCCGTTTGTCGATAGGAAATCGGCCCGCAAGTTGGATTCTCGTCCCCCGGTGAACCAGTAGGAAGACAACGGGTTCCGTAGAGCAGTACACGCACTTAAGTGCGACCAAGAATTCATTGCATCCGAAGAAAGGTCTTGCCCCGTCCACGCGAGCGGAGGAAAAAAGGGAATGGAGTTCGGGGCCGTCGCACTTCTGGCAATACAGCCTGCAGGTCGGAAGACCTATGTGGAGCTCCTTGACGGGCGTCCGGGCATCGCCGAGCGCTGTAATCCTCCAAGCCTCGCCGAATGAACTTGGGACTTGCGTTCCGGCCCAAGCGAGAGGCTCCCAAAATTTGCTAGGAATCGCGCAGAGCTCGGCTAGCTTGTCCTTGTCTAGGTCCACCCACTGATAGAAGTCCTTCTGCTCGAACAGGGTCTTCAAGCAGGACGCAATGTACGCTTCGGAAATGGTCTGCAGCGCTAGGCGAGCCGCGGGATGGTTGTTAATGTCCGCTCTGGTCACAGCCGCCTCCGCGAACCGAGAAAGCACTGAGCGCGAAGTCGGCATTCAGGTCCATCCTGGTGCCCAGCCCTGCCCGGGGCGTAGGCGCCTTGAGATGCGGGAAGCGGCGCAGCGTCGCGAGCATACGGGCCTCGAGCGGGCCGGGCCCGGTCGCCGCGGCCTTCTTCTTCGCCCGCTTCCTCACGCCGCCCAACCGTGCCGAGCCCGTGCTTCCGGCGCGTCAACGACGGGCCACCCGTCCGGGACATCCGCGGGAGCCTCGGAGATCCGCAGCGCCGCGGAATGGGGCGACGGCTGCGCCTCGCTCATCTCCAGGTGCCGCCAGATCTGGTAGCGGTCGCCGCCCGGCCGGCAGGTGGCGCCACACCCTCGCCCAGTTCGTCAAATGGCCGCCCCGCTTGCACGTCGCGCGGTCCAGCTCCTCGACGCGGGCCGGCCCGTGGCGGAGCGGGCACTCCTCCGAACTCCGGATGGCCTCGACTACGACGCTGGGCGTGGTGTTCACGGGGTCACCATCCCCGGATCTTCCAGAAGGGACCGTCTCTAGGGAGTGGTTTTCATTCATACGCGCAACGCCCGCTTCCTTGATCCCAAACTCGGGTTGATTGGTCGGCCGGAGCGTTCTTCGAAACGCCACGCGCTCGCGGGGGCTCACGCGTCTAGCCGACGGCAGAGGAGGCGACTGCCGGAGCCTCGCTCGCTGGTAATTCCGTAGGCGAACCCGAACGAGAACTAGCCGCCGCTTTTCGTTCGGTCGAAATCCGAGAGGGCCTGTCTCCACGAACGAATCCAAGATCCATTGTTCGCGCGCTCCTCCATGAATACCGGTATCTCTTCGATGCGCTTCCAGTTTGCATCTGCCGTTTCAAGCAACTTGGCGACGTCCAATCGCCCGCTGACGAAGCGCTCCTCCGCATTCGCAGCCCAGTTGAGGTACTGGCGCCAGCTCTTCCCAAGCCACTTCCCTTTACCCGCGCTGGTGATTGCCTCCTTCACTTCCTGGAACAGCGGACTGGCTCTCGAAACCTCGCCGAGAAGCTTGCTATTCAGCAGGCGAGCGAAATCCCCCTCACGGACGTAGGCGACGAGACTTTCCTCGATCCAATACGGCAGCTGACCTCCGCCACTGGCAGGCGGCGGACCGAAGCGAGAAGGATCGAACCTCCTCAAGTTGAAGTACTTCCCAGTGGCGACCGCAGAGGCCCCGGCATGCTTCCAAAGTAAGAGCTCTGTACCGCTGAACCCAACGAGCACCTTTACGCCGCTGCCCTCCAATGCCGATATCAATATCATTGCGCCAGTCAAGTCCTCGGCGGCATTCAATTCTCGTCTCGAATCGACGCCTGTCTGGAAAACCAGATATATCCAGGGACATCGGGTTGCGGAGAGTATGGATGCGATCTTCAACGCTGTCCCTCGATCAGCAAGCGCTGACATCAATACGAGCGCGGACTGCATCGGAACAATGCCTTTGGTAGAGAGCTCGGCAAGCTGGTCTCCTACGAAGACCATTCGCTCAAAGAAGGCGCTGTCAAAGACCTTTGGCACCACGACGGGCGAGCACACGAATCCGGCGCCAACCTTGCCCGCTGATTCAAGGATGCCACGATTCAGTGTCTTCCAAGATTCGAGTGAGTCTCGAACGGCGGTATCAAAATCGCTCGGGAAGTATGACCACGTTCGTAGAGTCCCTCGTTCGCTAGACGGGACATAGAGTTGTGGATCGAGGACGAATGACCCCCCGTATTTCATGAAGTGGAGCCGGGTCTTCTCCTCTGAGTCGTTCACCGGGCTCACGATCGCTCCAATCAGCCCACCAAGATGGGGATCGCCCAAAAGGTTCTGGCTGTCGTGGCCCATTTGGTGAAACACGCTCATGTCGTGATTCCTCGCCAAGCACGCTCTAAGTCGGCAGGCGTGCGAAATCGCTCAACTGGATACGGCTGCACCATTTGAACTATTGGGTCAAGCTTTTCTTGCTTACATTGATCGATGAAATCTGGATCGGGGAGTTGCCATTGAGCGACTGCTTGAACCGCCTGGGAGGAGTTCATGCCCGATCGCTGATAGGGGTGCTTCCCAAGCCAAACATGAGCAAGCGTGACACCGAGGCCAAATTGGTCCGTTCGCCAGCCAATCAGCGCCTTCTCGTTGGTCAGCTGCTCTGGTGCGGAAAAATACGGAGTCCCAGGGCCCTTGGGGTTCCATGTGTCTGTGAGAGAGGTGGAGCCCAAATCCCGAACGAGCCCAAAATCAACAACGACAGGGTCCTCTCCACCGACCGATCGAAACATGATGTTGTCCGGTTTGATGTCGCGGTGAACGAGTCGCAGGTCATGAAGGCCAGCGAGGACGTTGCTCAGAGCAACAGCCAACCTGGCAACCTTGCCTGGGTCCAGGGAGCCGGTTCTAGCTGTCAAAGTGCCGCCGGCCAGAAACTCCTCTTCGCAGTAGAAGATGTCTTCGGCGCCGATTTTCACGGTCCCAGTTGACAGCAAACGGGCCACACCCGAATGGCTGCAACGTTGCATTGCTTCAATCTCGCGTTCCGCTCGATCGGTGAGGCCCCCGCGAAAGACCTTGAGCGCGCGCTCCTTGCCCGCTTCCGTCGCAAGAAAGGTATTCTTGAAAGCCCCAGCCCCGACCGCCTTAACGAGGCTTAGGCCACGTACCTTGCAGACCTCCAGCGCCATCTCTTCAGGCGTCATAGTCGAGGCCTCCCGCCCCGTCCGCTGAGACGAACTCCACAGCACATTGCTTGAGTGCCGCCTGGAGCGGCACGGAGTGGAGCGCTGGCAGGAGAACTCTGATCCCATCCGGGGTGATGCAACAAAGACCGACCCCACGGTCCGAGAACACCTCCTCGTATCTTGCGGCGCGCTCGGCTACCCGCATCGGCAGGATCACATAGGAGAGATCGGCGAAGCATCGATTGCGGTACGCTTGGTGGAGCGCTTCGCGCCAATCCCTAAGCTTTGCCTCGAACGCAACGACGGTCCCATCCATCGCGAGGGCGACCACGTCGGTCCTCCCTCGTTGGTAGTCAAACTCGAGCGCATAGCTCGGTTCTTCGAACATCGCACCCTCAAAGGTTGAGAGCAAAGAGACGAAGCTCGCCACCAGATCCCTTTCAAGGGCGAACTCGGGAACGGTCGGCATGGCCAGGCCCCTCTTGTCAAACACCATACGCTACGCCTTCGATTCTTCCCTGCGCCGCTCGGGCCCGGCGGGGGCATTGCGGCGGCCGCTCAACCCTACCCGCCGCTTTCGTGGGCCCCTCCGGCCTTGCCGTTGGCCAGGCCGAGCACCGCCTCGAACGTATCCCAGACCTCCATTCTTGCTTCGTTGGATAACAGGAGCACAGGCCCGTGGCCTACCTTGATCCTCAGAACTACGCGCCTCCCTGTAGACCTTCAGCCACGATCCGCCAACGGCGGCCCCTAAGGACCAACACGCTTCCCCAGGCCACGAGCAAACCGATGAAGTACCAGGCCTGATTCTGGTTTCCCACGTCCACTCGTCTGGAAACCGCACTCAACAGCGCGAGGACCAAGGCGATCCATGGAATCATCGATGCTGCCGCCAGCGCCAAAGTCCGCCCGACCGCTTCCCGGGCGATGCCCATGCAGACCAAGGCGACTGCGAGGATGTTCGGATGAAATGCGGACAGAAAGACCGCAAGGCGGCCTCGTCGGGCTAGCCAATGCTGCATTCTCTCAATGACGTCACGTCTGCCGAGAACCAGCAGGCTACGGTAGAAGCCCTCGCGACCGAGATAGTAGTTTACCGGTAGCGAGGCAACGAACCCGAGCCACGAAAGCGCGCCAATCGTCATTAGCCATGTCAGTGATTTGTCGGAAACCCTCACCGGCACCCCGATTACGAAGGACCCTGGGAAGTTCGCGCTAATCCAGACAACCCGCCCGACGAACGCCGCCACCAAGAGAACGTAGACGCCGTACTCGGCGAACAACCGCTCTGCGAAGGCTACCGTTTCCGCCGGATTGGGGAGGCCAAGAAGCCTATACGCCAGCGCGAACACCCCAAAAAGAGCAGCCCATGTGAATGGAAGCAAGCCGGGGGAGAGGATGTACCCCAGCTTTCGAAGTACTCTCATCCCTACGTGTCCTTTCCCTGACGGGAGGCCACCCAGACCCCGAGGAATGCGACACCAATGCGTGCCCAGGAAATAATGCTATCAACGGGCGGAATATGGAGTTTCAGGGGAACGCCGGCGACCGGTCGGTAAAGTGCAACTGTCGAGGGTCCCGCGAGGGCGCCCGATAGAAGGACAAAGATTACTACGACAAAAAACTGGAGGAGCAAGACCGCGACCAGCACGAGCTGTGAAGGCGAAAGGCTTTGCAAGATTCCGTCTCCAGCCTCCTCCATCGCTTTGTCTTGAGCTGCCATGCTGTGTTGGGCCAACGCCTTGGTGAGGGTAGAACGAAAAAGGCGGTACCCCCACGCGAATGCCTCGCCTTGCAGCAAGACCCAGGCCATTATCAGAGTGTAAATCTGAACGTTGTGCTCTATCAGAGCGTAGACCCCTGGATTCTCCACTAGCGGATTGAGCCAGCTGTATTCACCTGAATCAGCACGAAGGGACGCAGCGAGGGAGTCTCTATTGACCGCGAGGATCGTCGGGCCCGTAAGCGCTATTATTGTCGACGGCTTCAGGAGCGTCTTGATCATACCTATGAGTGCGGTCTTCTTGGGATCTGTCGACATTGCGGCTCCCGCTAGCGGCCTGGTGATTCGATCGGAAAAAGGGGGCCTCTACGTACCTTGGGCAACCAGCGTCAGTCTCGCTTCGACGCCGTCTAAAATCGGTGTTCTCAAGGCCGACGCACCTGGGGTAAGGGCCTGAAGCCTCACTCTTGCATCAGTTACGTATTCATGAGTGGAATGAAGTTCAGACAGGAGGGCTGCGAAGAACCGCCGCGATCGATTTTCACTGTGGTCTGGTGCAGCTCCGAGGTCGTGCACTGCTTTGCCCAATACTTCGCTCGCTCGCAGGAGGACATATTCAATTGCCCGCGATTTCAGCGCGAGCGTCAGCGCCTCTCGTGGGTCCATGCTCTGAAGTTGTGCGGATACAGAAGGCACTGACTCAAGCGCTCTTGAGAGGAGGACCGTATGATTGTTGGTACTGACGTCCTCCTTCCAATCCGCGAGATCATCAAGAAGCTGTAATGCCAACCGCACTGAACTCGCAAACTGAACAATTTCTTCCGCTCCGGTGTCACAGACGGCGGCAACGGCGGCAGCGCACGCCACAAAAGACGAGTTCTTCTCTCTGGAGTATTCTTCCCGATCCGGTGCGTATGCTTGAGAGTTTTGGCGAAGGTCGGCTAGCTGGTAGCGCACGGCATTCGACAACTGTAAATCGAGAATGCGCGCCTGGGGCGTGCCGTGGACAACGGAATGGAGATCTCGCAGTCCGCCCTGCAAGAGGAGACAGGCCAACAATTGCTCGTCAGACGACAGTGACATTCCCCGATCTGCCCTCTCGTCAAGCAAGTGCCCATAGAGGTAGATTCCAAGCCAGCCACGGGCGACCTCCGGGAGCTTGTCTGGACGGGCGCGGGCGAGATCTGCCAGTACCCATGGCAGCATTTCTCCGAGCGGGGGGTAGGTCGCCGAGGCGATCTTCGATTCGAGCACTTCACGGGCTAACGAGGTGAGGTATGGAGACGTCGAGTCGAGGTCCGAGAATAGAGCTCGGCGGGTCTCCAGCAGGAGAGGCTCCATCTCATGGTAGAGCGGAAAAATCGGATTGCACCGTTCCGAGAGATAGTCGACTGATTGCATGGCGGCTCCCTGCGCGGATTCTCTTGGCTTCGCCATCTCATTCGGCGAAAGAGCAGGTGGAGAATGGGGGCCTCTAGCCTAGCACGTTGCAGGAGGTTCCGAGGCGAATCATTACGCACTCGCACCAAGCTAGCCCCTCGGCGCGTCTCTCAACCGGCCAGGAGCAGCGCTCGCGATCGCGCGGGCCATCGGCATGGAACCCACGCTCCTCGTGGCCGACGAGCCCACGGGCGACCTCGACGCCAAGAGCGGCGAGGAGATCCTGATCCTTCTCGATCGGCTCAACAGCGAGTTCAAGAAGACGATCGTCGACGTGCCGGGCGAACGCCCGCCATCCGCAGCGGCCGCCAGCTGCCCCGCCCCGGGCACACAGGGCTTACGCCGTGAGTATTCCGGCACCCAACTTGCTGCATCCCCGGGAAGCAAGCGGAGGAATCATGAGCACTCTCACCACCAAGGACGGGGCGCGCATCTTTTACAAGGACTGGGGCAGCGGTCAGCCCGTCGTGTTCAGCCACGGCTGGCCCCTCAGCGCCGACGCGTTCGAGGACCAGATGATGTTTCTCGCGTCCCGGGGCTTCCGCTGCATCGCGCACGATCGCCGCGGCCACGGCCGGTCGAGCCAGCCCTGGACCGGCAACGACATGGACACCTACGCCGACGATCTCGCGGCGCTCGTCACCCACCTGACCCTCCGGAACACCGTCCACGTGGGCCACTCCACGGGCGGCGGCGAGGTGGCCCGCTACATCGGGCGGCACGGCACGTCCCGCGTCGCCAAGGCCGTTCTCATCGGCTCGGTCCCGCCCCTCATGCTGAAGACCCCGGCCAACCCCGGCGGCCTTCCCATGGAGAAGTTCGACGAGATCCGGGCCGGCGTGCTCGGAGACCGGTCCCAGTTCTTCAAGGATCTGGCCGCCCCGTTCTTCGGCTCCAACAGGCCCGGCGCGAAGGTGTCGCAGGGTGTGGCCGACGCGTTCTGGCTGCAGGGCATGCAGACGGGCTTCCCGGCCGCCTTCGAGTGCATCAGCGCCTTCTCCGAGACGGACTTCACGGAAGACCTGAAGAAGATCGACGTGCCCACGCTGATCCTGCACGGCGACGACGACCAGATGGTGCCGGTCGGCGCCTCGGCCCTCCTCGCGGCCCCGCTCGTCGCAGGCTCGACGTTGAAGGTGTACCCGGGCCTGTCGCACGGTATGTGCATCACGCACAAGGACCTCATCAACGCCGACCTCCTCGCCTTCATCGAGCAGCGGGAGCCGTCCACCGTCTAAGCTCTTCCGGTGAGCCTCGACGGCGTCTTCAAGCGCGCCTTCGGCGACGACGAGCCGACCCACGCCGGCTCCGGCTGGACGACGGGGGTGCTCGCGGTCGCCCTCGGCGTCTTCGCCGCGGGTGGCGTGTTGTGCCTCCACGTACCGGACCTCCTCACGACGCCCGACCTTCGCGGCCGCTATCCCCTGCCCCTCGTGCGCGGGCTCATCCAGGCGCTCATCGGGTTCGCGTTCCTCTGCGGGCTGCTCTCGGCGCTCTCGCGGCGCCGAAAGGTCCTCGGCGTCACCGGAATGGCCCTCGCGCTCGCGGCCTCTCTGGCGGGCGGGGCGAGCGTCGAAATCGCGGGGCCGGTGAGCTCGCGCCTGGCGCTCGGGCTGGACTGGTTCCTCCTCAACCTCCTGCTCCTCGCGGTGATCTTCGTGCCGCTCGAACGGTGGCGTCCACACCGCGAGGCGCAGCTCGTCTTCCGTCCGCTCTGGACGACCGACTCCGTCCACTTCTTCGTGAGCCACCTCCTCGTGCAGGTGACCACCTGGCTGTCCCTCGCGCCCGCGACCATCCTGTTCGTCTGGGCGGCGCGTCCGGAGATCCAGGGCGCGGTGAAGGGTCAGCCTCTCGTGCTGCAGGTTATCGAGATCGTGCTCGTGGCCGATCTCACACAGTACGCCGTGCACCGCGCGTTCCACGTGGTGCCCGCACTGTGGCGTTTCCATTCCGTGCACCACTCGAGCACCACGATGGACTGGCTGGCGGGCTCACGGCTCCACCTCGTGGACACCGTCGTCACCCGCGGGCTGACGTTCCTGCCGCTCTTCCTCCTCGGGTTCGACGAGCGCGCGCTCGGGGCGTACCTCGTCTTCGTGTCGTTCCACGCCGTGTTCCTCCACGCGAACGTTCGGTTCCGGCTGGGCGCGCTCGAGCCGTTCCTCGTGACGCCGCGGTACCACCCCTTGCATCACGCGTCGGCGCCCGAGGCCCGCGACCGGAACTTCGCCGTCCATCTGCCCGTGCTGGACCGGCTGTTCGGGACCCGCCACCTGCCTCCTGAGGCCTGGCCCTCCGAGTACGGCCTCGGCGACGGGCGGCCGTTTCCCGACAGCTGGCTGGGGCAGACGATCGCGCCGTTCCGATCACGGAGCAAAGTGTCCGATGCGTCCTCGGCCCCGAAGCCCTGAGCTTCGGGTCGTCTTCACCCCCGCCGCTCCTCGAGCCAGGAAGCGAACCGGTCCTTCGGCCAGGTGTTCACGATGCGCTCTGCCGGAATGCCGGCGAGCCGGGCGACCGCGAGGGCGAAGGGCAGGAAGTCGAGGTGGCGGCGCGCGTGGGCGTCGCTCGAAAGAGAGAACAGGCAGCCCGCGTCCGCCGCCTGGCGCGCGAGCCGCGGGTTCAGGTCGAGCCGCTCGGGGCAGCCGTTGATCTCGATGGCGATGCCTCGCTCGCGAGCCCGCGCGAAGACGCGCGGCCAGTCGGCCCGGATGCCCGTGCGCATTTCGTAGAGCCGTCCGCGCGGGTGCCCGAGCACGGCGACCCCGGGCTCGTCGAGCGCACGCATCAGGCGCGGGGTCTGGTCGCGCGGGTCCCGGAGGTTCGTGTGGACGGACGCGATCACCGCATCGAGGCAGGGGACGCGCTTTGGGGTCACGTCGAGCGTGCCGTCCTCGGCGATGTTCGACTCCGCCCCGAGAAACATGGTGAAGCCGCGCTCCGTGCGCGCATTCAGCCGGTCGAGCTCGCGCCGCTCGGCCTCGAAGTCGCCCGCGAAAAGTCCGCCCGCGACCGCGCAGTCGCGCGCGTGATCGGTGAGGAAGGCGTACGCGTCGCCGCGGGCCTGGAGCACGCGATGAAGTTCGGCGAGCGTCATCTTGCCGTCGGAACGATCCGTGTGGAGGTGCACGTCGCCGCGCAGATCGGAGGTCGAAGGCCCTCCCGCCGCTCCTGGAGCTCCCGCAGCCAGGATGCGGGAGACGTCGGCCACCGTGAGGAAGTCGCGCTTCCTCTCGTCGTCGGGGTCGTGGTGGTCGAGGATCGAGGCCAGGTGGTCGTCGATGGAGTCGTCCGAGCCGCTCGAAAGGAACGAGCCGATCGCATCGGCCGCGCGTGGCGACACGTTCGGCAGGTTGCGCAGCG
>CAZXSG010000033.1:0-12628 GCA_964643185.1 uncultured Holophagales bacterium | reverse complement strand
CTCGAGGAGACGTTCCGATCCCTGGAGCGGCGTCGTGAGCCTCAGGTCGATCGCGAACGGAACCAGAAACACGAGGAGGACGGCACCGAAGCGAACCGCCTCCGCAGCGGTCTTCACGAACCGCGGCTGCGCGACGCCCGTCTCCCGGCTCGCGGCCTTCGTGGGGGCCCTGCGGTTCGCCCTCGAAGGCATCGAGGTGATTCTGGCACCCCTCCCTCACCGCTATGGCACTGTGGCACCATCGACTCGATGGCCCTGACGCTCGTCGAATCGTTCCCCGTGGGGCCGCTGGGCTGCAACTTCTCGCTCGTGGCCGACGAGGAGTCGAAGGAGGCCCTGCTCGTCGACCCGGGCGACGACCTCGACGCCGTGCTCGAATGCGTCGCGCGGAACGGCCTGAAACCCGTCGCGCTCCTCCACACGCACGCGCACTTCGACCACATCGGCGTCTCCGCGCGCCTCTCCGCGATCACCGGCGCGCCGATCCTCCTCCACGAGAACGACGTGCCTCTCTACGAGAACCTCAGGATGCAGGGCTCGTTCTTCGGCATGGAGCTGGACGCTCCCGGCACCGTGCACCGTTTCATCTCGCACGGCGAACGCATCGCGTGCGGGAAGCACGCGCTCGAGGTCGTCCACACGCCGGGACACACGCCCGGCAGCGTGTGCTTCCACCTCGCGGGAGAGGGCGCCGCAAGGCCCGTGCTCTTCTCGGGCGACACGCTCTTCCGAAGGTCCATCGGCCGCACCGACCTCTGGGGGGGCTCGCTCCCCGGGATTCTCTCGTCGATCCGCGAACGTCTCTTCACCTTGCCCGGAGACGTCCTCGTGCTGCCGGGCCACGGCGACACGACCACCGTGGCCGAGGAGGCCCGCCTCAATCCGTTCGCGGGCTCCCGCGCCGTGCCGCTCGTTTGAAACGCCGCACGCTCGCGATTCTCCTGGGGCTGGGCCTGCTCGCGGTCTTCGCTGCCGACGTGAAGCGTTCCTCGCTCTGGACGACGTCGGACGAGCCGCTCCACCTCCTCGCCGCCCGGCAGATGAAGAGCGGGCCGGGCCTCGTCTCGAACTTCGAGCACCCCGTAGGCATGAAGCTCCTCGCCGCCTGGGGCCTCCCAGACGAGACGGGACCCACGCTCCTCGCCGAGACCCAGGCCGGGCGCAAGGCGTTTCCCTGGCTGTTCGGCGTTCTCGTTCTCTCCGCCGGTCTCCTCACCGCGCGGCTCGCGGGCGAGGCCGCGGGAATCGCCGCGGCACTGCTCCTCATCCTGGATCCGTCGCTGCGCGCGCACGGCGCGATCGTCCAGACCGACGTGCCGATGACTGCGCTGCTCGTGGCGTCGGCCGCGCTGCTCGTCCTCGTGAGGCGACCGTACGTCGCGGCCACGCTCGCCGGCATTGTCTACGGGCTCGCCGCCGCGACGAAGTTCTCAGCGCTGCCGTTCCTGCCGGTCTTCCTCGTGGCCGCGGCGATTCCACTGCTGCTGGAACGACGCTTCGCGCTCGTGCTGAAGAGGAGCGGCGTCTTCGTCGTGGCAGCGGCGGTCGCGCTCGTCGCCGCGCAACGCATCGCGTATGCCGACACCTCTCCCGACCGAATCCGCACTGCCGCCGTGGAGCAGCTCCGGGCCTGGGGCCAGGCCGATCGCATTCCCCGCGTCGAGGCGCGTTTCGCCTCTCTGCCCGCCCCGATCGCCGCCTACTCCGCGGGACTCGAGCTCGTGGACGCCGCGGCCGGCCCGGGAATCCGCTTCAACTACCTCTTCGGAAAGCTCTCGGCCAAGGGCTTCCGGAGCTACTTCACCGTCGCGCTCCTCGTGAAGCTCCTCGCGGCGACGGTGCTGCTCCTCGCGGCGTCGCTCGCGCTCGCGGCGTTCGCTCTCAGGCCCGGGCCCGGAGCGCGAAGGCGGCGCGTGCTGCTCGTCCGCCGAACGCTCTTCCCCGTCGTCGTCGCCGCAGGCTATCTCGGGGCCGCCTCGCTCACGAGCCTCAACATCGGCGTGAGGCACGCGTTCCCCGTGTTCGCGTTCGCGCTCGTGGCCGCGCTCGGCGTCCTGTCCACGACCTTCCGCCCGCGACTTCGAACGCGAATCCTCGCGGCCGTCGTCGCGCTCTCGGCAGTCGAGGCGGTGGCGTACGCGGGTCGCGAGATCCCGTTCGGAAACGTGTTCACCGGCGGACCCCCGGGCCTCCGCCGCGTGCTCTCCGACTCCAACGTCGACTGGGGCCAGGACCAGGCCCTCGTGTTCGATCGAGTCCGCAAGGGAGACCTCGGACGCGTGGGTGTCGCGTCGGTCTTCGTTGACGAGGCCGAAGCGATCCGGGCGGGCATCGTGGCGCGGCCCGACGGCCCGGGCATGGACCTCGATGCGGTGATCGTTTCCG
Source organism: uncultured Holophagales bacterium (assembly GCA_964643185.1). Classification (GTDB taxonomy): domain Bacteria; phylum Acidobacteriota; class Thermoanaerobaculia; order UBA5066; family UBA5066; genus JAEUQS01. Next base: position 10,243 of record CAZXSG010000033.1, on the reverse strand, counting down.
TGCACCTCGTGGACGTCGCGGCCGCGCTCCGCGCGAACCACGACGAGGTCGAGCGCTTCAAGTGGATGAAGGGCTGGCTCGTGCCGATGATGGACGAGCTCGAGAAGCGAAAGACGCGCGTCGAGCCCCTCGGCGACTGTTACGTCGTCTACGTGCTGAAGTAGATCAGCGCGGCCGGTTGCGGGCCTCGCGGGCCCACTCCGTGACGAGAAGTCCGCGCGAGCGGGCCTCTCTCACGGACGCTTCGAACCCGGACCGGTACTCCGCGGGAACCTGCGAGGAATCGCCGAGGCCCACACGGAGGAAGAGGAGCCAGGGGTGCGCGTCGGCCGCGTGCGCCGCGAGAAGACGAACGGCCTCGTCGCGCCGGCCCTCCGCAAGCGCGGCCTCCGCGGCGATCGCGACGTCCTCTGAGCCCGCGAACGGCGTGGCGAGCACGGGGGCGAGGAGACGCGAAGAGGCCGCGGGACGCTTTCTCTCGAGCGCACGCACGGCCTGGTCGCGGAGCGCGCGGGCGTAGGGATCGAAGGACGGCTCGGGCGCGCGGCCCACGTGCGGCCAGCTCCACGGAGCGAGCGCGGCCCGCACGGAAGGAGTCGCGTCCTCGGGCAGGCTCACGACGAACGGCGGATCCAGCGCGCGGAGCGGTGCCAGGAGCTCTTCGCCCGAGCGTCCGCGCAGCTTTCCGGCGAGGAGCGCGGACGCAACGCGCAGCGGCGTCCACCCCGAAGAAAGCGAGAGGTGATGCGGCCCCGTCGCGACGAGCGCGCCGTCCTGCGCGCGGAAGACCTCGTAGCGCGTGCCGTCGGCCGCGTTGTCGCCGATCGGCTGGGGCGCCGCGAGCGTCGCGAGGGCGTACACCTGCGGGAAGGGCACGAGGGCACCCACCGCATTGACGCCGATTCCCAGCGCGACGAGCACGGCAGCGACGGCGGTGATCCGCGAGGAGCCGCGCAGGAGGTACGCGGCTGCTAGGGTCAGCGCGGGCACTGCCGTGAGGACGAGGCGCGGACCCCAGGCCGCCTGGCCGTCCCAGGCCCACCACGCGGCCGCCGTACCGAAGATCGCCGCGATGCTTCCGAGAATCGGCAGAGCGTCCTGCCTTCGCGCTCCGAAGAGCGCGCGGAGGCCGAACGGCGCGAGGAGGAGAACCGGCGCGTACCAGAAGAGTCCCTTGTTGGGCAGCACCGTGAGCCGCAGGAGGCCGGTCACGAACGGATACGAGAAGTCCTCTCCCGGATAGCCCCCGAACGGCCTCCCGAACCTCACGAGCTCGAACGCGAGCCACACGAGAAGGGGTCCGGCGAGTCCAGCCGCGAGCGCACGCCTGTGCGGCTTCACCAGCGCGCACGAGACGACGAACGGCAGCACAGCGACGAGGAGGACCGACTTCGCCAGCACCGCCAGCCCCGCGAGGAGGCCCACGAGGAACGTCCGCCTCGGTGACGAAGGGCTCAGGAAGACCATCGCGAGGAGCGCCATGAGGAGAGCCTGGAGAGGCTCGCCGTAGTCGCTCCCCGCGTATCCCCACAGTGGCGTCGCGAGAACGCTCGAAACCCCGGCCCCGAACGCGAGGACGGGCGGGAGAGAGAGCCGTTCGGCGGAGAGCGCCACCGCGAACGCGACGCCGGCCAGACACAAAATCGGAAAGAGCACGAACAGGGATGCCGTTGACGCGCCGGGACTCGCGGCCCAGAGCCCGCGCGCGAGGACCACGAAGACCGCCTCGACGAGAGACGTCCCCATGCCGTAGCGCGACGCGGCGTCCTGCGAGCGGGGAGCGGCCGACGGCAGGTCGCGCGAGACGCCGATGCCGAGCCCGTGCGCGAGCGCCGTGGCCGACGAGAGCATCTGCTGGCCGTCGGGGATCACGCCGTAAGAGCGCGTGTCGACGGTTCCGAGAAGCACCACGAAAACGGCGAGCGCCGCGAGGAGCGCCGGACGCTTCACGAGGGAACCCAGACCTTGAAGCTGGCGCCCCGGCCGGGGTTGCTCTCCACGGAGATGGTGCCGCCGTGCAGCTCCACGAAGGCCTTGGCGAGCGCGAGCCCGATGCCGGTGCCGCGGTACGCGCGCGTCGTGGATCCATCTCCCTGGCGGAACCTGTCGAAGATGTACGGCAGGTCCTTGGGGTCGATGCCCACGCCGTCGTCCGACACCGTGAAGATCGTGCCCGTGTCGTCGCGCCGGGCGTCCACGTCGATGCGGCCGTGCCGGGGCGTGAACTTCACGGCGTTGTGAACGAGGTTCCAGAGCACCTGCTTCATACGCACGGGGTCGAGCTTCGCGGAGGTGGAGCCGAGGGGCGGCGCCGTCACCGTGATCGCGATGCCCTTCCCCTCGGCCATCACCGCGACGGGCTCCACGGCGTCGCGCACGAGCTGCCCGACGTCGACCGTGGCCGGCGAGAGGCGCGTGCCCTGCTCCTCGTAGCGCGAGAGGTCCAGCAGATCGGAAATGAGCGTGAGGAGGAACTCGGCGGAGCGCCGGATCTGCTCGACCGCGGTCTTCTGGGTGCCGGGGTCGGGCCGGTCCTCGGCCAGCACCTCGCTCCAGCCCAGGATCGCGGTGAGCGGCGTGCGCAGCTCGTGGTTCACGTTCTGGAGGAAGTAGTCGCGGTTGCGGTGCGCGTCGCGCAGCCTCTCGTAGCTCTTCTGGAGCTCCAAGTACAGGCGCGCGTTACGCAGGAGGAGCGCCGCCTGGTCGGCATAGCTCTGGATGGCGGCGAGGTCCTCCGCGTCGAAGTCGGTCGCCTTGTCGCACACGACGAGCACGCCGAGGACGCCCACCTCGGTGCGGAGCGGCACGAACACGGCGTTCCGCTTCACGGCCATCGCGCTCATGAGGGTCTTTGACTTTCGGACATCGTGCACGAGATCGTTCGAGGAGACGAGCTCGCCGGAGCGAAACGCGAGCACCGCGAGGCTCTGCTCGGCCAGCCCCACCGAGAGGCCGTCGAGCGCCTCGGGCGGCACGCCGAACCCCGGCGCCACGAATTCCAGCACGCGCTTCTCGGCGTTGAACAGGCTGAACCAGGCCTTCTCGGCGCCGACCAGCTCGGCGATGCGGCGCGAGAGCCGGGCGTACGTCTCGTCGGGCCGCGTCATCGCCGAGGCCGTGCGGGCGAGATCGTGCACGCCGTCCATCGTGCGGACGCGCCGCCTCACGCGAACGTCCAGCTCGCGCACGGCCGCGACGAGGCTGCCTGTTTCGTCGGCCCTCGCCTCGGGTGGCTCCACCAGGGCTTCGCCCCGCATGACCTTCCGCGCGTAGCGCGCCGCGCGGCGCACCGGCAGCACCGCCGCACGCGACACGGCCACGAGGAGACCGGCGAGGAGCACGACCGTGAACGCGAGGCCGAGGTCCAGCCAGCGCCGCCGCCGATCGCTCTCTTCCGTCAGCGGGGCGAACGTGGCGAGAAGCCGCTTCTCGACCGCCTTGAGAGGCAGGAGCCTCACGTACGTCCACGCAGGGGACTGCATCGGACGCGCCGAGACGAGGCACTCGCGTCCCGCGATGAAGATCCGATCGTCGAAGGACCCCGGCGGCACCACGCGTCGCGCGAGCGCCGAGGCCGCGGGCGCCGGATCGACGCTGCTCTGCCCAACGGGCAGCGCGAGAAGCAGCTTCCCCTCGGCGTCCATGATCAGCTCCGTCACGTCGTCCATCTCCGCGTTGCGGCTCGTGCGAAGGAGCTGCTCGACCGCCCAGTCGAGCCCCACCACGGCGATTCGGTTGCCCGTGCGGCCGTACACGGGAGCGAGGACGCTCACGATGCGACCGCGGTTCGCATAGAGGTCGTCGTACACGGCCGTGAACATGTACTTCGTCTCCGGCGGGGCGTTCGCGAGGTACTGCCCCGGAAACGTGAACTCCTCCGCGAGGAGGCCTGCCTCCACGAGGCGCGAGACGTCGGACCAGGGCACGATGCGCATCACGCCCGAGGCCGAGAGCACATAGCTCGAGGCGATGAAGCTGCTGCCGTTGACGATGCGGGCGAACGGCTCTTCGAGCCTGCGCGATGATGCGACGTCCCGCAGGGTCGAAGGTGTCAGGCCGTCCTTCCTGCGCACGACGACGGCGCTCCCTGCCCGCTCGGGACCGCGGAACGGACCGGCGCCCGGATCGCTCATCACCTCGGCGGGCAGAGCGGGATCGGGACCCTTCTCGAGCGCGTCGGCAACCTGCGCAGAGACGCCCCGGAGCAGGCCGAGGAGCGAGCGGGCGCTCTCTTCCAGGTGGCGGCCCTCGCGATCGGCCGACTGCGACAGCCCCAGCCGCTCGCGCTGGAGCATCTCCTCGGTGGCCACCCTTCGCAGGGCTTCCTCTCCGCGAACGAGGAGGCGGCCCGCGACGAGCCGGTACACGAATAGGGGCAGGAGCGCCACGGCGAGGCCCGAAAGCGCCAGGCGGCCCGCGAGCGACCTGCGCGGATCCCAGAAGGAAGCCGCGGCCAGTGACGGCCGTGGATTCGAAGACGTGTCGTCGACGTTCAGAGCCCGGACTCTAGAACAACTCGCCGCCCCTACTCATACCGCAGGGCTTCTATGGGATCCAGCCTCGAGGCCTTCAGCGCGGGGTAGAAGCCGAACACGACGCCGACGATCGCCGAGAACGCGAACGCGAGCCCGATGGCGCTGCCCTGCACCGAGACCGGCCAGGACGCGACCTGAGCGACGATCTTCTGGATGCCGATCCCGAGCCCGATGCCGGCGCTGCCGCCGAGCACCGCGAGGACGACGGCCTCCACGAGGAACTGCGAACGGATGTCGCGACCCTTGGCGCCGATCGCCATGCGGATGCCGATCTCACGCGTCCGCTCCGTCACCGAGACGAGCATGATGTTCATGATCCCGATGCCGCCCACGAGGAGCGACACGCCGGCGATCGACCAGAGCAGATAGCTCATCGTCTTGGACTGCTCCTCGGCCTGCGCGAGCATCTCGGTTTGCGAGCGGATCATGAAGCCGTTGTCCTGCCCTTGAGCGACCCGGTGGCGCTGCCTGAGGAGGGCGGTGATCTCTTCCTGCGCGAGAGTCACCATCTCGTTGGAGATGGCCGAAGCGAGGATGGTGCCCACGGAGGTCGAGCCCTGCAGCTTCTTGCGCACGGTCTCGTAGGGTGCGAGCACGACGTCGTCCTGATCCTGACCCATCATCGAGCCGCCCTTGGCTTCGAGCACCCCGACCACCTTGAAAGGGACGTTCTTGATGCGCACGATCTTGCCGATCGGGTCCTCGTCGCCGAAGAGGTTCGTGACGACCGAACGGCCGAGCACGCACACCTTGGCCGCGGTGCGGTTGTCCTGATCGGTGAAGAACTGCCCTTCCGCGACGTTCCAGGAGCGGATGAGCGGCCAGTCCACCTCGCCACCCTGGATCGACGTGGACCAGTTCTGGTTGCCGTAGACCACCTGGGCCACGGTGCGCGTCGCCGCGGATACGTAGGCCACCGAGCCGACCTCGCGCCTTATGGCGTCGACGTCCGCGTCCTGGAGCTTCGAGTTGGCCGTGCCGAATCCCGTGCGGGCTCCACCCGAGGTCGTCGAGCCGGGCATGATCATCAGGAAGTTCGTCCCGAGAGAGCGGAGCTGGTTCTCCGTCTGAAGCCGCGCGCCCTCGCCGATGCCGATGGTCGCGACCACGCAGGCCACGCCGATGATGATGCCGAGCGTCGTGAGGATCGACCGCATCTTGTTGCGCGCGAGCGCGCGGAACGCGACCTTCAGGGTGTTCGTGGTCTTTCTCATGCGTGAACCTCCGCCCGCCGCCGGTTCTTCACGAGGTCGTCGCTCACCAGCTTGCCGTCCTTGAAATGGAGAATGCGCTTCGCGAACTCGGCGATATCGGTTTCGTGGGTGATGAGGATGACCGTGCGGCCCTCCTCGTTGAGGCCCTGGAAGATGCCCATGACTTCCTCGGAGGTCTTCGAATCGAGGTTTCCCGTGGGCTCGTCGGCCAGGACGATGGCCGGGTCGTTCACGAGGCTCCGGGCAATCGCGACACGCTGCTGCTGCCCGCCGGAGAGCTGCGCCGGGGTGTGATCCCAGCGCGGACCCAGGCCCACCTTCTCGATGCACGCCATCGCCCGCGAGCGCATCTCGGCGTCCGAGTAATGGTGCTTGGCCGAGTACAGAAGGGGCAGCTCGACGTTCTCGATGGCCGACGTCCGGGGCAGGAGGTTGAAGCTCTGGAAAACGAACCCGATCTTGTCGTTGCGAATCTCGGCCCGCGCGTCGCGGTCGAGCGTCGCGACGTCGATTCCATCGAGCACGTACGAGCCCGCGGTGGGCCGGTCCAGGCAACCCACGATGTTCATGAACGTCGATTTCCCGGAGCCCGACGGCCCCATGACGGCGACGAACTCGCCCTGCGCGACGGAGAGGGTCACGCCGTCGAGCGCACGGACCTCGTTGTCCCCCATCGTGTAGATCCGGGTGAGATCTCGGATCTCGATGACGTTGACGCCTTGTGCTCCCGCGCCCTCCACGCCCGCGCCTCGCATGCCCACGCCTTGCATGTCCATCACATCCCGCGGCCCACTCCGCCGCCACCCCCACCGAGGTTCGGTGGGCGCCCGGCGCCGCCAGCCGTCAGTGCGGCTTTCGAGGTCGCGAGGCCGAGCACCACGGAATCGCCCTCGGAGAGGTCTTTCGATTCGATGGCCGTGTAGTTCCCGTCGGTGATGAGCGTGCGCACGGTCACGGGCCGGAGCTTGCCCTTGCCCGCTTCCACGTAGACAGTCCCGCTCCTCGACGGACCGCGGCCGCCGCCCCGCGCTCCGGGAGGACCGCCCTCGCGGCCGCCGCCCCGCGAGCGCCGTCCTCCGTTTCCATTGGATGCGGAGGGCTCAGCCCCGGAGCCCGCTTTGGCTTCGTCCGGCTTCTTCTCGCCCGCTCCGTTTTTCCCTTCCGTTGCGCCCGCGGCCTCGGGGGCCTTCTGGGCAACGAGCATGTCGGGCGAGGGCTTGAAGCGAAGCGCGGCGTTCGGCACACGGAGGACGCCCTCCCGGGAATCCACCGGAATCTGCACGTTGGCGGTCATGCCGGGACGCAGCCGGCCTTCGGGATTCGCCACGTCGAGGAGCACGGGGTACGTCACCACGTTCTGAACGGTCTGCGGTGAAAGACGGATCTGGGAGACCTGGCCGGGGAAGCTGCCATCGGGAAAGGCGTCCACGCTGAAAACGGCCTTCTGACCTTCTCTCACGCGTCCGATGTCGGCCTCGTCGATGTTCGTGAGCACCTGCATCTTCGTGAGGTCCTGCGCGATGGTGAAGAGCGTGGGCGCCTGGAACGAAGCGGCGACGGTCTGACCGACATCGATCTGCCGGGCTACGACGACACCCGAGATGGGCGACGCGATCCGCGTGTACGAGAGGTTGGCCTCGGACTGCTGCAGCGCGGCCTCGCTCTGCCGCACGCTCGCGGCCGCGCCGTCCCGCGTGGCCTGCGCGATGTCGTACTCGGCCTTCGAGAGGAGCTGCTGGTCGTAAAGGCTCTTCGCCCGCACGAACTGGAGCTCGGAGTTACGAAGGTCGATTCGCTGCCGCGCGACGCCCGCCCGCCGCTGGTCCACCGTGGCCTGAAACCGAAGTGGAACGATCCCCCCAAGGGGCTGTCCCCTCTCCACCCCCGAGTTGGAGGTGGCGTGGAAGCGGGCGATCACCCCGGAGGCCCTGCGCCCGGCGCTCACCGTGGGGACGGCATTGAGGGTCCCCGAGGCCGAAACCGTGGCGACGACGTCGCCCTTGTCGACCTTCTCGGTGCGGAAGCGGGCCTCTGCCCCGGCTTTCTTCGACGAACGCCACCACAGAAAGCCCGCGACCGCGGCCGCGAGGATGAGAACGAGGACGATCAGCTTGCGCATCGTGACGAGAGGCCTCCCGAGCTACAGATGGACGAGGGAACTGCGGGTTGGATGACGACTGCGGCCCCCAGGATCAAGGGTACGCAAAGGTGAGGCCGAGCTGGACCGCCCGGGGACGAAGCCCGTTTCCCGGCCCCGAGGGCTGAGCGGACTCGCCCGTCTGAAAAAGATACTCCACCGTGGCCTCCAGGAAGCGGACGGGCCGCCAGACGACTCCGGGCTGGTGCACTGAGTAGGTGAAGCCGCCTTCGCGGAGACCCCATCGCGTATACGAATAGCGAAACACGACGGATGGGAATTCCGCCTGGAACGTCGCCAGCCAGCCGCGGGCGCTCTGGTAGCCGGAGCGGTCGCCGGGCGACGCCCCCGAGGCATTTCGGAAAACCGCGCCCACCGCCGCGGAGAGCGGTCCGGCCGTGGCCGTGAGGTCCGCCCCCGCGTCGGTGCGCCTCACGTTCGGGCTCGACTCACGATCGACGCTCGAGCGGGAAAGGAAGACCGCCGGACGCAGCGTGAAGAGGCCCTTGTACTTCAGGTACCTCACGCGCGCCTCCGCGGACGACGCGAGCTTTGCGTTGGGATCGGACTCCAGGTCGAGACCGTTCGCCTCCCACGAGACGTGGTCGTTCCGCCCGAAGAACGCGGCATCCCACGAGATCTCGTCGTACCTCCCGGCGCGCCGCTGTCCCGAGAGGCCCACGCCCCAGCCCGGATTCCGGGTGAGCCCGAACGCGGAAAACGCGTTTCCGGCAAACGTCTCGTCGGGCAGCAACAGCCTTCTCGGGAGCTTGCCCACCCGGACCTCGCCAACCACCGTCTTCGCGTATCCGTAACCCTCCTCGAGCCAGAGCGCCCCGTCGTAGAAGGGCCGGAAGCGGCCTTCGGTGCCGCGGATCTCGACTCTCGCCCCGAACCCCTGCGAGGCGATCTCCCCCGAGGCGAAACCGAAGTGCAGCCGCGCGTCACGCTCTCCGAGGTCGTTCGTCGGAATGACGGCGGAGAGGGATACCCCGGTTCTGAAGGTGGTGACCACGGCCGGCTTGGCAAACGGCGGCTCGGCGGCGAGCGCGACGAGTCCCCAGGGAAAGAAAACCGCCGCGGCGAGCGGTGCCGAGGCGCGTCTCACGTCGCCCGTATCATACGGATCGGAGGGTCTCCTCATCCGCGCCAACCACGTGAACCACGCCGTCGGCTTCGACATTCCGTTCGTCACGGAGACGCTCGGGAACGGGCTCCGCATCCTCGTCGCGCCCCAGCCCGGGGTCCCGATCGTCACCGTGGACGTGACCTACGACGTCGGCAGCCGCGTCGAGCCGCCGGGCCAGACCGGCTTCGCGCACCTCTTCGAGCACCTCATGTTCGAGGGCTCGGAGAACGTCGGCAAGGGCGAGCACTTCCGGCTCGTCGCCGAGGCCGGCGGACAGATGAACGGCACGACTTCCGAGGACCGCACGAACTACTACGAGACGCTCCCCCGCGAGGCCCTCGACCTCGGGCTCTTTCTCGAGGCCGATCGCATGCGGGCTCTCGTGCTCACGCAGGAGAAGCTCGACAACCAGCGCGAAGCGGTGAAGGAGGAGAAGCGCCTGCGCGTGGACAACCAGCCCTACGCCTCCTCGTTCGAGGCCGCGGACCTCCTCGCCTACGACGCGTTTCCCTATCGCCACTCGGTGATCGGCTCGATGGACGACCTCGGCGCCGCGACGCTCGAGGACGCGCGCCGCTTCTACAGCCAGTACTACGCGCCGGGCAACGCGCTCCTCGCGATCGCGGGAGACGTCGAGCCCGGGCACGCCTTCGCTCGTGCCCGGGCGTACTTCGACGACATCCCGGCGCGCGCCACTCCGCCGCCCTTCAAGGTCGAGGACGAGATCCCCAGCGGACCCCGGCGCACGCACGTGAAGGACCCGCACGCGGCCCTGCCGGCGATCCACGTGAACTTCAAGGTGCCCGAACGCCGGCACCCGGTCTCGCTCGCGCTCTCCTACGTGCCCCGCATCCTCACCGGCGGCGAGAGCGGAAGCCTCTGGCGGCGCCTCGTGAAGGACGAGGAGATCGCCCTGTCGCTCTCCCTGTCTTTGGACGAACGGCGCGGTCCTTCGCTCTTCCGTGGCTTCGCGCTGGCGCGTCCCGACGTTCCACTCGAGCGGCTCGAGCAGGAAATCCGGGACGCCCTCCGCGAGTTCGCGGAGAACGGCCCCACAGAGCGCGAGATGGAGCGCGCGCGGCGCAATCTCGCGGCCGAGGCCGTGAGGCTCACGCAGACCACGCAGGCGATCGCGTTCCTCCTCTCGGAGTACGGCGTGTACGACGGTGACGCCTCGCTCTGGAAAAACGATTTCGAGGCCCTCCTCGACATGGATCGCGAGAGCGTT
>CAZXSG010000032.1:0-12629 GCA_964643185.1 uncultured Holophagales bacterium | reverse complement strand
TTGCCGGCGCCGTTCAGGCCGAGGATGCCGATCTTGGCGCCGGGGAAGAACGAGAGATAGATCCCCTTCAGGATCTCCCGCTGGGGCGGGACGACCTTCCGGAGGTTCTGCATCGTGAAGATGTACTGCTGAGCCATAGGGCGGCGGAGACTAACAGGAACGCCCGAAGGCCAAGGAGGCTCCGCCGCTTCTCATCCGAACGGGCTCGCGGGCGGTTCAGTCGTCGTTGAACTTCTCGTTGGCGCGGGCCTTCCGCAGGAGGTCGCGGAACCGCGAATCCGAACGGATCGGGTCGAGGTCGTCGTCGTACCGCATCGTCGAGTAGCCGTCGAACCCGGCGTCGAGAGCCTCGTCCAGCCGGGCAAAGGCGCGGTCCGTGCGGCCCGCCATCGCTTCGACGCATGCGAGGTTGTACAGGGTGGTGCTCTTGCGGTAGCCCGTCGCGAGGACCTTCTCGTACGCGATGCGGGCCGCGTCGTATTCGTCGGCCCGAAGGCGCGCGAGGCCCAGGTTGAAGAGGGCGATCCGGCTCCCGGGGTGTTTCACGAGGTACTTCTCGAGCCGGGTCGCCGCTTCGCGCCAGCGGCTGCGCTCGCTGCTGAGCCCGAACGCCTTGCGCCACGTGGAGCCCGCCGACATCGGGACGTCCAGCTCCTCGGCGCGCTCGAGGAGATCCTTGAACGCGCGCTCCTTCCAGATCGTCTCGAGATCGTCGTCCGAGGCCATGTGCCCGGCGTTGGTGTAGCCGCCCTCGACGGCCTTCTCGAGAAGGGCGAGCGCCTGGGCGGAATCCCCCGCGAGCGCCGCGCTGCACGCGGCGTTGTAGTACGCGGTGCCTTCGCGGTAGCCGGCGGCCGCGGCGGCCTCGTAGCCCTTGGCGGCTTCGCGATACGCGCCCGCCGAGTACGCGGCGTGGGCCTTGTCGTAGAGGCGGGAGCCGGTCGAGCCGCCCGTCTTGAGCGTCGCCAGCTCCTTCTCCATGCGTTCGGCCGCGACCTTCGCCGCCCGCGAGCTCCCCTCGGCCTTCAGCTTGCGGGCTTCGCTCTTCAGCTCGGCGAAGCGGCTGTCGCTCCTCAGGGAGTCCAGGTCGTCGTCGCTGCTCAGGTAGTGCGAAAGCTCGAAGCCCTCGGCCGCGGCCTTCTTCAGCCACTCGAACGCGAGGTCTTTCTGTCCGAGCCGCGCGTACGCGCACGCGATGTTGTAGGTCGAGGCCTCGACCTGCTGCCCCTCTTCGATCGAGCGCTTCCAGGCCTCGATGGCCTCCTCGTGGCGCTCGTCGTTGTGAAGGGAGCTGCCGCGGGAGTACCAGTTGCGACCGCTTCGCCTGCCTGCGAAGACGGCTTCCTGCGCGGCCCGCTCGATCGCGCGACGGGTTTCGACGCTCATGCGTTCACCCAGGTAGGCGCTCTCCTTCGCGGCCCGGGCCATCGCGCGCTGGACCTCGGCGGACATTCCCCGGCTCTTGGCGTCCAGCTCGGCCTCGATGACGGCTTCCCGGACGGCCTCACTCACCGACTCGCTGACGGCCTCGCTCGTGCTCGTGCTCGCGCGCACGGCCTCGCGGACGGCCGTCCGGGTCGATTGCCGTGCGACCTCGCGCACCGCCTCATGGACGGCCTCGTGGACGGCCTCGTCGACATGGGCGTCACCACCGTGGTGTCCGGCGTGATCGACGGGAACCGCGGGACGCCCCTCGGCCTCGAACGGCGTCACGGCCCCGGCGAACGCGACGACGAGCAGGGCGACGAGCGCCGCGCCGGCGACGACCGGCCGCGACGTGCCGCGCCGCTGACCCGGATCCAGGATCGCGCGGACCCGGCCTTCCAGCTCCGAAGGCTTGCCCATGCCGAACGCGGGAGCGAGGCTCGAGCGGCGCGCCGCGCGCACCGCGAAGACGAGGGCCTCGGCGTACTCGGAGGCCCGGGTGCCCGAAGAGAGCGCGAGGTCGTCGGCCGCGCGCTCGGCGTCGCGCCGCAGGCTCCGCTCGAGCGCCCACACGAAGGGAAGTGGCCAGTAGAGCGCACGCGCGCAGGTCGCGACGGCTTGCCAGGCGCAGTCGTTGCGGGACACGTGGGCCAGCTCGTGGAGGAGCACGGCCTCGCGCCGCTCGGCGGGCCACGTCTCGGCCGCCTCGGGCAGGAGGAGAACGGGCGAGAAGACCCCGGCGGCCATCGGAACGAAGGCCTCCGTGCTCGTGAGCACGGGAACCTCACGCGTGAGACCGAGGCGACGAGCCGCTTTCCCGGCGTCCATCCGAAGCTCCGTTCCCGCGGGCGTCGCGCGGGAAAGGAGCCGCCTCAGCCGGACGACGCCCAGCCCGAAACGGAGGAGCACCACCACCGCGCCGATGAGCCAGAGGCCCACGGCGAGAAGCTCCACGGAGCCGAAACGGGCCAGCGGTGCCGGCGCCGGCACCGCTGCCTCGGACGAAACCACGGGCGCCGCGCTCACGCCCGCCGCGGCGCCGGAGGACGGAGACTCGCGCCGGACCGGCTTGGCGTCCTTCTCTCGAACCGGCGCAACGGACTCCAGCGCGGCCGGCGATTGACGAACGACCGGCGCCGCGGCGCGCTCCGCGAGGCGCGGTTCCGCCTGCGGCTCGCGTACCGGCTCCGACGGGAGGAGGGGAAGCCGCAGCGAGGCCGGCACGGGCACGAACGGCAGAACGAGCACGCCGAGGAGCCCGAGGGCCGCGGCCAGATGGCGGACCGCCGCGGAGGCCTTGCGCAGGAGCACGACGGCGAAGAGAGCCGCGATGAAGACGAGGGACGCCCCGAAGAGGAGCTGGACGGCTTGAGGTGTGTTCATGTTCAGCGTCCTTCTTCGCGGGCCTTCTCGATGAGGCCCGAGATGCGGTCCAGATCGTCCTCCGAGAGCTCGTCGCGCTTGAGGTCCAGGAGCGCGGCGACGGCCTTCTCGGCCGAGCCCTCGAAGAACGTGTGAAGGAACCCGTCGAGAGCCGATCGCCTCACCTTCTCGCGGGGCACCGCCGGCCGGTACACGTATCGGGGCCCTTCCTGTACGTGCAGGACGTGCCCCTTGTTCTCGAGGATCTTCAGGAGCGCCCGCACCGCCGAGTACGAGGGCGCCTCGGGGAGGCGTTCCTGGACCTCTCCCGCGGTGAGCGGGGAGCCGGCGTAGAGCGCATCCATGATCTGCCGCTCCCGGCGGCTGAGCTGAACGAGCGCGTTCTCGTGCTCCGGGGCTTTCTTCTTCAAGACCGGCCTCCAAACCTGTTTGCGGCTCCGCCCGTTCCGGGCTTCGCTACCTTTGTGGCTCCGCCCGTTCCGGGCTTCGCACCTGCTAATCAATTAGCATGGTGCTAGGAATTTAGCCGCAAAGCGAGATCTGTCAAGGGTGGGGGGAAAAAAAGATCCGGGACGCCCGAACGTGAGGCCCGGCACCGGCGGGAAGCAGGGGCACCCCTTATCATCCCGCCCATGAAAAAGGAAATCGCCTTCATGCTCCGCCGGTCGCTGCTCGCTCTGGCCTTCGGGTCCGCCCTTCCTCTGACCGCGGCCTCGCACACCTGGTCGGGCGCCACGAACGGCAACTGGTCCGTGGCCAGCAACTGGAGCGCCGGGGGCGCGGTCAACGCGGCCGAGGAGAACGTCATCCTGATCTTCCCCGCGGGGGCGATGAACAAGACCATGAACGTCGACGTGAACGTGATCAACATCAACTCGATCGAGTTCCAGGACAGCGGCTACGTCCTCAACGGCAACGCGCTCCCGATGTCCGGATCGATCACGACGAACGGCGGGACGGACTACATCGGCTCGACGATCAACTGCGCAATCCCTCTCGGCTCGAACCTGGCCCTCTCGACCACGAACAACAAGGCTCTCTACCTCGCGGGCATGATCAGCGGCGCCTTCGGTATCAGCTCGGCCTCGGTCGGGGGCTCCGGCGGACTCGTCTACATCTCTGGGCCGAACACCTACACGGGCATCACCACGGTCTCGAGCGGCTATCTCACGGTGCAGAACGCTCTCGGCCTCGGCGCCGGAGACGGCACGCCGGCGACGGGAACGGTCGTCGCAACGAACTCCACGATCGTGATGTCCAACATCACGATCGCGAACGAGCACCTCACGATCGGCGGCGGTGGAGCGTTCGGGAATTCCGCCCTGCAGTTCGCAGGGACGAACGCGATCTGGGGCGGCCCCGTCGTCCTCACGGCGGACACGACCCTCTCGTCCATCGACACGTACAACGGGCGCTTCAACGGGGCCATCTCCGGCGCCTTCGGTCTGAACGTGAGAACCAATTCGGCCACGGCGATCACGCTGGCCGGTCCGAATACGTACAGCGGGGATACGACGCTCGAGTACGGCAACGTGAGCATCCTCGGCACGGCGGCGTTCTCGGCATTCAAGGGGCCCGGCTCATCCTCGAATCCGATCCGCGTCCTCGTGGCGCCCGGCTCGAGCATCCACTCCTTCCGGGTGGGTGCGGCCACCGTCACGCAGGAGCTCGGAGTCGCGGGCGCCACGGCGGGAACGGGCTCGCTCGCGAACGGCCTGCTCCTGAACAGCGCGAACGGCAGGCTCTCGATCCGCGTCCAGTCGGCGGTGCTGGCCGATCAGATCTCGGTCGCCGGCACCGTGAACGTCACGGGCGCGACGCTCGCCGTGGACTCCTCCGCGTTCGACCCCGCGGCCGGTACGTCCTACGTGATCCTCGCGAACGATCTTGCGGACGCGATCACCGGCACGTTCGTGGGCCTGCCCGAAGGCACGATCTTCACGGCCAACGCGCGCAACTACCGCATCAGCTACATCGGCGGCAGCGGCAACGACATCACGCTCACCCGGGTCGTGGGCACGCCGGTCGACCTCCAGAAATTCAGCGCCGAGTAACCGAAACACCACCCCCACGAAAAACGCCGGGCCCTTCGGGGTCCGGCGTTCCCTTCGCTTCCGAGCCTCGCTCCAGATTTTTCCCTTCGTTATTGACAAGCTATCGCCTGCTGACACAGACACGGCAACAACCCAACCGAAAGCTTGGCGTTGTATCATTCCGCCATGTTTAGAAGGGGAATCCTGATCTCAGTCCTGTGCCTCGCCTCCTCTTCGGCCAACCTCTTCGCTGCCCAGCACGTTTGGACGGGCGCGGTCAGCGGCGTCTGGTCCGACGCGGGGAATTGGGGTGCCGGCGGGCCGCCTGCGGACGGCGAGTCCGACGTCGTCCTGATCTTTCCGGCGGGAGTGCCCTTCCGGGTGATGGCGAACGATGTGACCGTACCGAACATCAATCGCATCGAGTTCCGGGAAACAGCCTTTACGTACAACCGGGGCGGAGGCACGTTGCCGATGTAGGGCGTGATCGACACGAGCGCTGGAGCCGAGGTCTACTCCACCACGCCCATCCTTCTTCTGTCGGATCTCTCTGTCTCGACATCCAGCAAGAGCGTGTGGGTCGGCGGGGCCGTGACGGGCCCCTTCGGCATCACGAAAACGGGCCCGGCTCATCCCGGCGGCGGTCTTTCTCTCGCCGGAGCGAACCAGTACACCGGCGTCACGACAGTCCTGAGCGGCAACCTCGAAGTGGCACACGCGCAAGGTCTCGGCGTTGGCGATGGCCTGCCGGAATCGGGCACGGTCTTGGCGCCGGGGACGCAGATTTTCCTAGCAGACGTCTCGGTCGCCAACGAAACCCTCTCGGTTGGTGGCGGAGTGGGGCCCGACCCGATGCAAGCCGCGCTCAAGGCAGCCTGCCAGAGGCCCTCTCGCTGCGTGTGGGGAGGCCCGATCACACTCACGAGCGACACGATGATCTCAGTGATCGGTACCTTCCTCGTCGATGGACCGATCCAGGGGCCATTTCGACTGCACACGCGCCCTTTCACAGAGGGGAGCCTGGTCCAGTTCGGAGGCGTGAATACGTTCTCGGGCCCCACGTTCCTCTACGGCCCCAGCAGGATCGACGTCCTCGCGTCGACTTCTTCGGTGTTCGTCGTTGACGACAAGCCTTACGACAACCTTTCGCTAGACTTCCGGCTCCGAGTGGCCCCGGAGGCCGTGATCGGCGGATTCGTGGCCGTATCTCCACTCGGCGTGTCACCTCCGGCGGAGCTGGGTGTCGCCGGACCCGTCGCCGGCACTGCCGAGATCACGAATGGCCTCGCCCTGGGCGGCACGCTCTCGAAGCTGTCGATCCGCATCCAGTCGGATTTGATCGCCGATCGGTTCGACGTGTCCGGAACGGTTCGAATCTACGGCGCGACCCTCGGACTCGACTCCTCCGCATTCGACCCAGCGCCCGGCTCGCGCTACGTGATTGTCGAGAATGATGGCGATGACGCCATCGAGGGGACGTTCGCGGGCCTGCCCGAGGGCGCCATCTTCACCGCGAACGGGCTCAACTACCGCATCAGCTACATCGGCGGTGGGGGCAAACACCTTCGCATCCGCGGCAACGACATCACGCTCACCCGCGTCGTGGGCACGCGCGCCGAGCTCCAGAAGTTCAGCGCCGAATGACGGGAACGCCGGGGCTCACGGCCCCGGCGTCTTCGCGTTCTGAGGGCCGAACGACGCCACCCACACGTTGCCCATCGTCTCGGCCTTCTCGAAGACGATCGTCTTTCCCGAAGGCGACATCACGGGATACCTCAGGTAGCTGCTGAGGCGCCCCTCGTTGAAATAGCGCTTCTCCTCGAGCGTGCGGCGGTCCACGCCGTAGAGCCCCCACACGCCGCCGCGCTGCCCCGCGAACAGCACCTGCCGGCCGTCGGGCGTGAAGCCGTAGGGCCAGTGGACGCCCTTGGCCTTCGTGAGCATTCGCGGCTCGCCGCCCTCGAACGGCACCTCGGCGACCTGATAGACGTCGCCGCGCTTCACCTCGAACGCGATGGCCTTGCCGTCGGGCGAGAACGACGGAAACGCCGCCAGCTCCGGATCGTTCGTGAGCTTCCGCGGGTTCTCGCCCGCCGCTCCCATGACCCACACGTTCGTCGTGGTGCCGTCGCGCCGCGAGTTGAACGCCACGAAGCGGCCGTCGGGCGAGAGGCGCGGGCTCTCGACGCCCTCGGGCAGGAACGTCGCGAGCTGCTTCTCGGTGCGGGTCTTGAGATGCAGCTCGAAGAGGCCGAGCGGGCCCTTGCGCGACGACGCGAACGCGATGCGCTCTCCATCGGGGAAGAACCACGGGAAGTCGTCGTTGCCGGGATCGGTCGTGATCTGCGTGGCGACCCCGTTCTCATCCCGCAGATAGATGTCGTTGTTCGCGCCCGTCCGCCACGAGCAATAGACGAGGCGCGAGCCGTCGGGCGAGAACGCCGGGCGCGACGAGCGCGCGCTGCCCGACGTGAGCTGCGAGGCCCGCCCGCTCGCGACGTCCAGCGAGAAGAGGTTGCTCGCGGTGACGAGCGCGCCGTACGCGAGCTTCAGCCCGTCGCGCGAGACGGCGATGCCGCGGGGCGTCGCGGTGGCGGGGTTCAGCACCTCCTCGGGCGTCGCCTCGGGCGCGTCGAGACGCAGGCGAAAGAGGCCGAGCCCGGCCCCCGAAGGCGCGTTGGGGGCGGCGGCCGCGAAGTAGAGCGCCTTGCCGTCGGGCGAGAAGACGGGATCGAAGTAGGAGAAGAGCGCCTTGGCGAGGAGCTTCGGCTTGCCACCCGCCGCCGGAACCGTCCAGACCTCGGAGCGCGGCCGCACGTAGGTCACGAACGCGATCGTCCTGCCGTCGGGCGAGAACGTGGGCGCTCCGTGCCCCCCGGCGGGCTCGCCGGGACTCGTGAGCGGAACGGGGGTTCCGCCCGCGACGCTCACCGTGTACAGCACCGACGGCGGCAGCGCCGCGAAGGCGCCGGCGTTGAGGTCGTGCAGCGGGTCGGACTGAAAGACGAGCGTCTTGCCGTCGGGCGAGAACGCGGGGTTCGACCCGATCTCCGAGACCCGCCGCGGCGAGCCCCCGAGCGCCGGCACGATCCAGATGCCGCCCCGCACCTGCGACGTGAACGCGATGGAAAGCCCGTCGGGCGAGAACGTGGGCTCGAGGTTCTGGTTGCCGTCGTTCGTGACGGGGATCTCGCCGCCGCCGGCCACGAGCTGCCGCACGAAGATCTCGAACGAGCCCGACCGGTCGGAAGCGAACGCGAGCGAGCTGCCGTCGGGCGAGAACGAGGGATGCACGTCGAGGCCCGAGGACGACGTGATCTGCACCGCGCTGAGCGGCCCGCTCGGCAGCGAATCCCCGGGGGCCGCCGTCTTGCGGAGGCTGCGCGACGCGACGACGACGAGGAGCACCGCCGCGGCGAGGCCGGCGAGGAGGACGAGCGGCGCCCATTTCTTGTGGCCCAGGACGGCGGGTGCCAGCGCGGGGATCGAGGTCATCGACGTGAGGAGGAGGCGCGCCTTGGCGCTCTCGCCGACGGCGAGGAGCGCGGCCGCGTCGACGTAGCGCGTCTCCTTCGATTTCGCGAGCGCGCGCTGCACGATGCCGTCCCACGGCTCGGGCAACGCCTCGGTGCCCTTCGGCCGCGCGATCTCCTGGGTGACGATGCTGACCATCTTCTGCTCGGCGCTGTCGCCGCCGAACGGATACTTCCCCGCCAGCATCTCGTAGAGCACGATGCCGAACGAGAAGATGTCGCTCCGGCCGTCGACCGGCTCACCGAGCGCCTGCTCCGGGCTCACATACTCGGGCGTGCCCGCGACCATGCCGTCGCGGGTGAGGTTCTTCCCCACGAACTCGTCACCGCGCAGGATCTTCGAGAGCCCGAAGTCCATGATCTTGGTCCGGCCATCGGGCTTGACCATGAGGTTCGAGGGCTTGATGTCGCGGTGCCCGAGCCGCTTCTCGTCAGCGGCGCGCAGCCCGTCGGCGATCTGCACCGAGAGGCGCGCGATCTCGGGAAGGTCCATCCGTTTCTGCCGGAGCAGCTCCTGCAGCGAGCGCCCCTCCACGTACTCCATGACGAAGTAGGGCGTGCCGCTCGCGAAGCCCGGGATCGCCTCCTCGGTGAAGCCGGCCTCGTAGAGCGTGACGATCGACGGGTGGTTGAGCGCGGCCACCGTGCGGGCTTCGGCGAGGAACCGGGCCCGCATCGCCTCGTTGCCGAGGAGGTCCGCGTTGAGGACCTTGATCGCCACCTGGCGCCCGAGAGCGGGATCCAGCGCGAGGAATACCTCGCCCATTCCGCCTTCCCCGAGCCTTCGCAGCACGGGGTAGCGGCCAATCTTCACGGGGATGCCGGCGGCCACCGCGATGAGTATCCCCTGCCCACTAAACTCGCGCCGAGAGGAACCCCATGAAGGCTTTCGGACGTTTGTCTCTCGCGGCCCTCCTGCTGCTCACGCTTTCCGCAACTTCTGCTGCCACCGCCAACGCCGCGCAGCGCGGCTTCGAGATCGAGGACCTCTACCGGCTCAAGGGCCTCGGCGCCCCGGCCCTCTCGAAGGACGGCAAGACCGTCGTCTACGCGGTGACGACCTCGGACATCCGCGCGTCGAAGCGCCGCACGAACCTCTGGCGCGCGCCGGCCACGGGCGGCGACGCCGTGCAGCTCACGTTCGGCGAGACCGCGGACACCGACCCGCAGTTCACACCCGACGGCAAGGCCCTCGCGTTTCTCTCGACGCGCGTCGAGAGCGAACCGCAGCTCTTTCTCCTGCCGCTCGGCGGCGGTGAGGCCGAAAAGAAGACGAGCTTCCCCGGCGGCATCTCGGGCGTGCTCTTCTCGGACGACGGCAAGAAGATCGTCTTCGCCGCGACCGTTTACCCCGAGTGCGGAGCGGACGTCGCCTGCAACAAGAAAGCGGCCGACGCGAGAGAGAAGAACAAGCTCAAGGCCCATATCTCCGATCGGCTCCTCTTCCGGCACTGGACGGCCTGGCAGGACGGCCAGCGCACACACCTCCTGATGCAGGACCTCGAGAGCGGCAAGCTGACCGACCTGACGCCCGGAGACTTCGACTCGCCGGTCTTCTCGCTGGGCGGCCGCGACTACGACCTCTCGAAGGACGGCAGGCTCGTGGTCTTCGCGTCGAACCGTGACGCGAACGAGGCCGCGACGACGAATGCCGATCTCTACCTCGTGGAGACGTCGGCGAGCGCCGAGGCGCTGAAGGCGCCGCGGAAGCTCACCGGCAGGAACCCGTCCTGGGACGGCGGGCCGCGCTTCTCGCCCGACGGCAAGAGCATCTGGTACCGCACGCAGACGATCGCGACGTTCGAGGCCGACCGCTTCCGCCTCGCGAAGCTCGACGTCGCCTCGGGCACGACCACGGTGCTCACCGAAAAGAGCTTCGACAACCAGATCAACGACCTCTTCCCCTCGGATGACGGCAAGACCGTTTACTTCACGGCCGACGTCGCGGGGCGCGTGCCGCTCTGCTCGTTCGACGTGGCCACGGGCCGCATCGACACGCTCTCGTCGACCGGTGTCGTGGACGGCTTCGCGATGGGCCCCGGCGAGACGTTCGCCGTCATCCTGCGCCGTCAGATCGGCCTCCCGGCAACGCTCTTCAACGTGCCCATCCGCGTCCGCCGAGCCGAGATGAAGATCTCGTCCCACAACGACGAGCTCCTGAAAGAGGTCGACGTGCGGCCCGGCGAGGAGATCAGCGTCACGGGCGCGAACGGAAAGAAGATCCAGGTGTGGATCGTGAAGCCCCACGGCTTCGACCCCGCCAAGAAGTACCCGCTCATCCTGAACGTCCACGGCGGCCCGCAGCAGCAGTGGGCCGATGCCTTCCGCGGCGACTGGCAGGTTTACCCCGGCTCGGGCTACATCGTGGCGTTCCCGAACCCGCACGGCTCCACGGGCTTCGGCCAGGACTTCACGGCCGCGATCTCCGGAGACTGGGACGGCAAGGTGATGACCGACATCGACAAGGTGCGTGAGCACCTGGCCGCGCTGCCCTACGTGGACGCGGGCCGCATGGGCTTCATGGGCTGGTCCTGGGGTGGCTACGCGGCGATGTGGCAGGCCGGCAACCGGCCCGACGCGTGGAAGGCCATCGCCTCGATGATGGGCGTCTACGACCTCCGCTCCATGTACAGCGCGACCGAGGAGATCTGGTTTCCTCACTGGGATCTCGGGGGCGCGCCCTGGGACAAGGCGGCCGCGTACACGAAACAGTCGCCGTCGAGCTACGTCGCGAAGTACAAGACCCCGACGCTCGTGATCACGGGCCAGCGCGATTACCGCGTGCCCTATACGCAGTCGATCATGTTCTTCACCGACCTCCAGCTGCGCAACGTGCCCTCGCGCCTCCTCGTCTTCGAGAAGGCGGGGCACTGGCCGTCGTGGTCGGAGATGGCCACGTACTACGCCGCCCACCTCGATTGGTTCCACAAGTACCTCGGCGGCGCTCCGTCTCCCTGGGATCCGGTGAAGCTGGTCGCGGGCACGCAGTTCGAGGAGCCCAAGGAAACCAAGGCGCCGGCGAAGTAGCTCCGGTGCTCTCGGCGCTGTCCTCCCGCATGCCCGCGGCCCTGGGCCAGGAGAACCGGCTCACGCGGGCGCTCGCCGCGAGGAGCGCTTCCGCAGCGCCCGTGCTCGACCTCACCGTGACGAACCCGTCGGCGGCGGGTCTCGTGCATCCCGACGACGTCTTCGCGCTCCTCGGCGATCCCGGGTCGCGGCTCTACGAGCCCGAGGCCCGGGGCCGGCTCGAGGCTCGCGAGGCGGTCGCCCGCTACTACGCGTCGCACGGCGTTCGCGCCGAGGCCTCGCGGATCCTCCTCTCGGCCTCCTCGAGCGAGTCGTACTCGTGGCTCTTCAAGCTCCTCGCCGCGCCCGGCGAGACCGTGCTCGTGCCGGCCCCGAGCTATCCCCTCCTGGACGCGCTCGCGGGGCTCGAGGCCGTGAGGCTCGAGGGCTACCGTCTCCCCGAGGAAGACGGCTGGGCGTTCCACGCCGGGGCCGTCGAGGAAAAGATCGACGAGCTCACGCACCGGGGTCGGAGGGTCGCGGCCGTCGTCGTCGTGAACCCGAACAACCCCACCGGGACCGGCATCTCGCGCGGGGAGGCCGGAGCGCTCCTGGATCTCGCCGCGCAGCATGGGTTCGGGGTGATCAGCGACGAGGTCTTCGTGGACGACGTGAGGGCGCGCGCACGCGACGACGTCACGGTGCTGGCCGCGCTCGAGAGCGACGCGCTCGTGTTCTCGCTCGGGGGCCTCTCGAAAACCCTGGTGCTCCCGCAGCTCAAGCTGGGCTTCCTTCTCGCGAACGGACCCGCGCCGCTCCTCGCCGCCGCGCTCGAGCGCCTCGAGTGGATCGCCGACACGTTTCTCTCGGTGGGCACGCCGGTGCAGCGCGCCCTGCCGCAGCTCCTCGCGCGCCGCCTCCAGCTCAAGGCGCCGCTCACCCGGCGGCTGGCCGCGAACCTCACCACCCTGCGTTCGGCGTTCGGCGCGGGGTCTCCCGTTTCGGTGCTCCCGTGCCACGCTGGCTGGTCCGCGGTGCTCCGCGTGCCCCGGCGCGAGAGCGAGGAAGAGCTCGTGCTCGGGCTGCTCGAAAGGCACGACGTTTTGGTGCAGCCGGGCTACTTCTACGAGTTCCCGCACGAGGCGTTCCTCGTGCCCAGCCTCGTGACGGAGCCCGCGGCGTTCGCCGGGGGCCTCGCCCGGATTCGAAGGGATCTAGGCGAGACCGGCCGGTAGGCGCAGCCGAACCC
>CAZXSG010000031.1:0-12701 GCA_964643185.1 uncultured Holophagales bacterium | reverse complement strand
CGAAGGCTCGGTCGGCGGCGCTCCACGAGACGATGACCTCGTACGACGGACGCGGCAAGGGATCGCTCGTCTCCACCACGATGCTGGACGAGTACCTCCTGGAGGCTCGACCGCCGCAGTGACTCCGACGCGCGGTGTGCCCTTCGGCGCTATGAGCCCCGAATACCTCGCGGAGTTCACTTCTCGCGTCGAGGCGGAACTCGCGGTCAGCATCTCGACGCCTGGGCCCGCAGACCCCGTTGTCCTCGCGCGGCTACCTGAGGTGCTGCACCCGCCTTACGTTCTCGCCGACGGGCTCAACTTCCCGTTCATGGACTTTGCGGACGCCGTCATCGTCGCCGCCGAGCTCGATCACGCCGTCCCCGATGACGTCCTGGATCCGGTCTGGGCATGGTTCGGTCACGATGGGTGGGCCGTTCGGTATCTCTGTCGCCGCGTGCCGACGGGAGGCCTGGACTTCGCTCTGGTGGGAACCCGAAATTCGCGTCCCCTAGGCCGCCTGGTCGCCTGGGTGGATTCGCCTCTGAACGGCCAATCGAGATCGTTCAATGTATTGCTACTTTGCCGCACATAGCGTGCGGCTAAGTAGGAACCTCGCGGGTCTTCCTCTCGTCGGGGCACTCCTCCGGCACTGAGAAATGCTTCAAGCCGTGAGGAGGAACGGCTCTCGCATGACGGTTGCTCCGGAGAGCTCTCTCATTTCGAGTCGTTCGGACCTAGACTCTCCTCAGATGCCCGCGTGTGCCGTCTGCGGCTCCCTCCTGGATACTGGGAGCGGGTGCTCCCGGTGCGGGCTGGCCCTCGACGGTTCTCAAACGTCTACCCGGCATCCCTCCAGCGTGGCCCAGCGCCAGGACGCACCGGCACCGGCTGCGGGCCGGTTCGCGACGGGGGCCTCGGTCGGCGGCCGATACCGGATCATCGAGACGGTGGGGCGAGGCGCCATGGGCGAGGTGGTGCGCGCCGAGGATCTCTCTCTTCGGCAGGCCGTGGCGCTGAAATTCCTTCCCGCAGCGCTCGCTCGCGACCCTCAGTCGTTGGATCGCGTTCGCGAGGAGGTACGGATGGCGCGGCGCGTCTCTCATCGAAACGTCTGCCGGGTGCACGATCTGGGCGAGGCGGACGGACATCTCTTCATCTCCATGGAGTACGTGGATGGCGAAGACCTGGCCTCGCTGCTTCGCCGCGTCGGCCGGGTCGCCGGGGATCGCGCGCTCGAGATCGCGCGCGAGCTCTGCGCGGGTCTGGCCGCGGCACACGCGGCCGGAGTGATCCACCGGGACCTGAAGCCCGCGAACGTGATGCTCGACCGCGAGGGCCACGTACGCATCACAGACTTCGGGCTGGCCTCGCTGGCCGGCACCGCGAACGCGCACGAAATTGCCGGGACCCCGGCGTACATGGCGCCCGAGCAGCTGGCGGGTACCGGCGCGACCGTGCGCAGCGACCTGTATGCGCTGGGCCTCGTGCTCTACGAGCTTCTCACCGGGAGGCGTGCGTTCCCGCCCGCGTCGACTCTCTCGGAGCAGCTGCGAAACCGGCGAGAAGCCTCCGTGGTGCCGCCCAGCGAGATCGTGCGCGATCTGGATTCGTTGGCGGAGAAGGCCATTCTTCACTGTCTCGCCGTAAACCCCGGGGAACGTCCCGAATCGGCGCTTTCGGTTCTCACGGCGTTCTCGGGAGGCGATCCGCTGAAAGCCGCCGTGGACGCCGGACAGACCCCGTCCCCTTCGGCCGTCGCGGCGGCGCCCGTGGCGGGAGTTCTCGCACCACTGTGGGCGTGGACCTGCGCCGTGGTGGTGTTCGCTTCCGTCGGGCTCTTCCTGGCCCTTGGCGCCGGGCAGAGCGGCTTCGAGCGTGTCGGGCCGACGCACCCGCCCGCGGTGCTCGCCGTGAAGGCCGAAGAGGCGATGCGGGCGCTCGGGTATGCCGGCGGCTGTGCGGACACGGCCTCGGGCTATTCGTACTCCGACGCGGCGCGTCGCGCATCGATTTCCGGTCGAGGCGCCGACGCCCTTGCGGCGGAGGCGCGCACGATCTATTTCTGGTACCGGTGCAGCCCGGTCCCGCTCGTTCCGAGGGGCCAGACGAACGTGAGCCGCGGAAATCCCCCGATCGGGGCGGGGGAGGCTCTGGCCGATGTGGACGTCACGGGACGCCTCCTGCATTTCGCCGTGAGGCCGGAGCAGGATCCGTCGGCGGCACGCCCCGAACCGAAAGACCCCGCGACTGCAGCGACTGCAGCGACTCTGGCGACGCTCTTCCGGCTCGCTGGCCTTCAGCCGGCGGAGAGCGGCGGCACGCTCCCGGAGAACGGCCACGTCAGCATCGGGACCGCGCTCGATCGAGCCGTTCCCGCCCGGATCGAGGCGGACCTCGAGGGATCGCGTGTCGTTTCGGCGTCGGTCGTGTGGCCGTGGTCTCCCACGCCTCGCTCGCGGGCGGCGAAGGTCGTCGCTGCCGAGGATGTGCCCGATCTGTTCTTCCTCGTTCTGACCGTGGCTTCCCTGCCTCTGGCCTACCGAAACCTACGGGCCGGCCGCGGTGATCGGCAGGGCGCGACCCGCCTCGGCATCGTCGTGCTCGTCGGGCTCCTCGCGTATCAGATCCTGAGGGCGCACCCCCCCGCGACGTTCTCGGGATTCAACAACGCTCTGCAGCACGCGGTCGCGTGGGCGCTCTACTTCGGCGCGACGGCCGCCCTGTTCTATCTCGCCCTCGAGCCGGTCGTGAGGCGCGTGTGGCCGGAGCGCCTGGTCTCCTGGACGCGGCTCCTCTCGGGAAATGCCCGCGATCCGTTGGTCGCGCGTGACGTGCTCCTCGGGATGGTCACCTTCTTCGGCTTGATCGGTCTCTCGATCGTGATGGTCCGGCTCTCCGGAGTGGTGCAGCTTCCCGCCAAGTCTTCGCTCGATCCGCTCCTCGGCCTCGAGCGCTGCGCGGGCGCGACGGCGCTTGCCGTGGTGATGGCGGTGAGGCTCGGGCTCGTCTTCCTGCTGTTGCTGCAGCTCCTGCGTGCGCTGGGCCGGATCCGTTGGCTGGCGACCGTCGTGTTCTTCGGAGTCGTGGCGGGCGTGATCTCGAGCTTCATGGTGACTGCGGGAGTTCTGGCCACGCTCGGCATCCCGTTGGCGCTCGTGTTCGGGGCGGCGATTCTGCTGCTCCTCGTGCGCGTGGGCCTCCTGTCCATGGCCGTGGTGCTGTTCTTCGGGTCGCTCACGATGTCCTTTCCAACTGTCGTGCGCCTCTCCGGCTGGAGCGCGTTCTGCGCCTGGTGGCTCCTCGGCATCACCTTCCTGGGGTGCGCTTACGGCGTCTATTTCGCAACCGGCGGGCGGCCGCTCGGGAGTCGACGCTTCATCGAGCCGTGAGTCCGGCCGAGCCTAGGACTCCCCTCCAGAGCGCCTGCTCGCTTCCACGCGATCGCTTCGCGTGCGACTCACGACGGTGCCGGGAGGATCCGAGGCGATCAGACCGGCCTGCGCCGCCTCGTCGTCTTGGAACGAGGGGCACCCGAAATCACGGAACGAAGCGTGGCGTTCACCTTCCTGGAGGTGTTGAAGACGGCGGCCACGTCTGGATCGAGGACGACTGCAACGGTGCCCCGCATCTCAGCGGCGAAGCGATTCGGCTTCGATCTCTGGTAGTCGAAGCGGTACTCCGGGCGCAGTGCAGAGGGGGGCGTGGGAGCCGCTGCTTTCTTCGTAGTCTTGACGCTCATTTCGTGTCGCTATCTGGTCTTCGTACCGCCTCGGCGTCGGCTATGTCGAACTTGGCCCGAGCCGATATCGGACGTCATAGGTCAACGCCGGCGGGACTCGAGCCACGCCTGTGCGTCTGACCAAGACTCCTCTGCTGAGGGGTTGGCCGACATATCGGCCAAGCGGGCCTCGAGGACCTGGCGCTCCTCCGCCGTGACCGGCCGCTCTTCTGGGTCGAACGTATCCCAGAGCACTGCAATGAGATCCAGCCGCTCTTGCGGTGGTAGGCGCTTGGCTTGAGCGAGGAGTCCAGCGTTCGCAAGCGAAGTGTAGCGGGGCGGCCCGGTCGAGGAGTCACTCAGGAGAGTCGAGGTCCGCGAGGAAATCGTCGCCAGCGAGCAGGCTCACGGCGCCCGACGAGCCATCCGAGCGCCGGCGGAGGACCTCGTCGAACCACTCCCGGGTGGCACCCTGCGAGCCTGTGAGCTCGAGGCTTTCGAGAAGGCTGTCGACGAGATGGGCGCGCGACTCGGGGTCAAGTTCCAGGGCCTGAGCTGTGAGGCTGGCGAGATCTGCCACGCGCGAATTTTACGCCAGCGAGCCGTCTTGGGTCACCGGGCCCCCGGCTCTTGCGCCTTTGCCTCCCCCATGGCCTCGAGGAACCGGCGAATGAGGTCAGGGTGATAGTGGATACCCGCATCGGTGAGCCGCGAGACGTAGGCGGAAACCAATGGAATCAGCCCCAACTGCTTCGCGAGACCCAGAAGGCCGAGGGAGCCGGTGACTCTGAGGCCCGATGCCAGAGCCGCCCGGCGCCCTCGCCATTCGTCGATGCACACATCGGGAATGCCCCGCTCGATTGCCAGCTGAAGCACCGCGGCCTCGCCAGCGTCCAGGAAGGGGTGCCTCCTTGCCGGAGCGCTGGACTCGGCGATCTCGATCCACGAAGGCACCGAGACGGGATACCCCTTCCGGTTGCCTTGCTCGATCTCGGCGGCGACCTCGAGGGGGACCAGGAAGCGGAACGGCAGCCGCCGGATGATGTCGAATCCGTCGATCCTTCCGAGCGCGATCAGGGGACCCGTGTTGATGACGATCGGCTCAGGGTCGGAAGGCAAACGCGACCTCGTGCTCGGCATCCTCCGGGCCGAGATTGCTCATGGAGACGCCGATTCGGCCGAGCGAGAAGAGGAACTCCACTCTCTCCATCCCGCAGAGTTGGGCAGCGGAGCCGGATGAGAGCCGGCCAAGCTCGAACAACTTCGCCGCGAGGAGAAACGTCGCTTCCTTCTCGAATTCCTGCTGCTGGAGGCTCACCTCCAGGAGGACCGAGTCGTCGTAGGGGATCTGAAGCGTATGGGTCATGACGGCTCCCGGGAGTCTGAACTCCGGTGCCTAGTATCGCTCCGAGCCGGGCGGGACGGCCGCGACGCCGCTCACGGCGGCCTGGCACCCTGCAGCGCGGCCTGGAAGCTCTGAAGAAGGCCGGCACGGACCGAAGGGGTGCCAGCCGGAGCTTCCGTACGGCCGATATCCTTGTAAATCTAAAGGCGAATGTTGGATAACCAGGAAAAATCACGATTCGCCGCGCCGCCTACGTGTCCGCGCGTGACGAGCGAGCTCGCACCAACCCGGTGGTGTCGCTGCTCGGACCGCGGCAGCGGGCCAGACGACGTCGCCCGGATGTTCGCCGCGAAGTCGACGGGGCCGGTTCACTTCTTCGATCTCGAATCGCCCGCCGACTTCGCCCGGCTCTGCAACCTGGAGCTGGCCTCTGGACGATGGTGGCGCATTTTCATGGCCAGGTGCTGAACCTGGCCGAGCTGGCGCGTGCGCTCGGCAGCTCCGAGCCGACCGCGCGACGCTATCTGGACGTGCTGAGCGGGACCTACGTCGTACGCCAGCTCCCACCCTGGTTCGAGAATCTCAGGAAGCGGCAGGTCCGCTCGGCAAAGGTCTACGTACGGGACTCGGGCATCCTCCATGGACTGCTCGGCGTCGACGCGCTCGGCCTCGAGTCGCATCCGAAGAGGGGAGCGCCCTGGGAAGGGTTCTGCATCGAGCAGATCCTGAGCGTTGCCGGCGACCGCGCGGCGTCCTTCTGGGGAACGCACAGCGGCGCGGAGCTCGACCTGCTGCTGACCCACGGCGGGAGGCGTCTCGGATTCGAGTTCAAGTTTTCCGAACGGCCCTCGACCACCAAATCCATGCGGATCGCCCAGCAGGATCTGGCCCTCGACCATCTCTATGTCGTCCACCCGGGGGAGCACGTCTTTCCTCTGGACGAGTCGGTGACCGCCGTGACGCTCCCGCACGCGCTCGATCTGCTCCGAACGGATTCCGCGCGAGCCTGACGGGCGGTTGCGCCGCGTCGGGGTGAGAACATCGCCCCACCGCCGATGGCATCCCCCTTCACCGACCGCCCGCCGTCGACGTGGGTAGCGCGCAACGAGCTGGCGTTCGCGCTGCGCGACGCGTACCCGGTGAGCCCCGGCCACACCCTGGTGATTCCGTTCCGCGAGGTCGCCACGTGGTTCGAGGCGACGGTCGAGGAGCAGAGGGCGCTGCTCGCCCTGGTGGACGTGGTGAAGCGGCAGCTCGACGAGGAGCTCCGGCCCGACGGCTACGTGGGCTTCAACGCGGGCCTCGCCGCGGGGCAAAAGGTGATGCACCTCCACGTGCACGTGATTCCGCGGTTCACGGGGGACGTCCCGGACCCGCGCGGCGGCGTGCGGCACGTGATTCCGGGCAAGGGGAACTACCTGGCCTCCTCACCCCTCGCCACGGGCGGCACGGCGGATCCGTTCCTCGCGCACGTGCTGCCGCTCTTCGACAGCGCGTCGCGCGTGTCTCTCGTCGCGGCGTTCGTGCAGGACAGCGGACTGACGCTCCTTTCAGATGCCGTGCACGCGCTCCTCGCGCGCGGAGGAACGGTGCGGCTCGTGACCGGCGACTACCTGGCCATCACGCAGGTGGCGGCGCTCGAGCGACTGCTCTCGTGGACGGTTCTCTTCCCCGCCTTCGAGGCGCGCGTGGTGGAGACGGCGCGGCTCACGCCTCCCGGCACCGCGTTCCATCCGAAGAGCTGGCTCTTCGAAGGGCCGGGCGTGGCCGTGGGCTTCGTGGGAAGCAGCAACATCTCGCGGTCGGCGCTCGCCGGCGGCCTCGAGTCGAACCTCCGCACCGACCGGGCCCCCCGCCCCGAAGCGGGGGCACGGCTCACCGCGGCATTCGACGCACTGTGGACGGCCGCGACGCCGCTCACGGCGGCCTGGCTGGCGGATTACGAGTCCCGCGCGCGGCTGGCGTATCGGCCGCTGCCGCCAGGCGAGGAGGTCGCCGAGCCGTTGGCGCCCGTTCCCGAGCCGCACGACCTGCAGCTCGAGGGGCTCGAGGCTCTGAGGAAGACGCGCAAGGACGGCCACGGCCGCGCGCTCGTGGTGATGGCGACGGGCCTCGGGAAGACGTGGCTCGCCGCGTTCGACCTCGCGCAGATGTGCCGCGAGCTCGGGCGCTTTCCGCGCACGCTCTTCGTGGCGCACCGCGCGGAGATCCTCGAGCAGGCGGCGCGCACGTTCGCGCGCATCGCACCTCGGCGAAGCGCCGCGTCTCTCGTGGTACGCGGGCTCGGGCGACGACCTGAGCGGGCAGCTCGTGTTCGCTTCCGTTCAGAAGCTCGCTCTCGCAGACGGGCTCGAGCGCCTCGCCGCCGAGCGGTTCGACTGTGTCGTGGTCGACGAGGTGCACCACGCTACGGCCGCGAGCTACCGGCGCATCC
The DNA here is from genome assembly GCA_964643185.1 of uncultured Holophagales bacterium. GTDB lineage: Bacteria > Acidobacteriota > Thermoanaerobaculia > UBA5066 > UBA5066 > JAEUQS01. The sequence goes on along the minus strand of CAZXSG010000031.1, from coordinate 5,222 downwards.
TCTCCCGCGTCGACACGAGCTTCCTGCTGGGACTCACGGCAACGCCAGACCGGGCCGACGAGGCCGACGTGCTCGGCCTCTTCGACGACAACGTGCCGTTCCGGGCCGGCCTCGGCGAGGGGATGCGGCGCGAGCTCCTCACGCCGTTCGCGCATCACGGGCTGAAGGACACGGTTGACTACGCGAACATTCCGTGGCGCAACAAGCGCTTCGACGCGGACGTCCTGGCGCGTGCGGCCGCCACGGAAGCGCGCATGGAGCGGCTGTGGGAGGCCTGGCAGGCTCACGGCGGCACGCGCACGCTGGTGTTCTGCTGCTCGGTGGCGCACGCGGAGTTCACGAGGCGCTGGCTCTCGGAGCGGGGTGTGCGGTGCGATGCGATCACGGCCGAAACGCCGTCCGTGAAGCGCTCGGCCGCGCTCGCGGCGCTGGAAGCGGGGGAGCTCTCCGCACTGTGCAGCGTGGACCTCTTCAACGAGGGTGTGGACCTTCCCACAGTCGACCGCGTGGTGATGCTGCGGCCCACGGAGTCGCCCGTGCTCTTCCTTCAGCAGCTCGGGCGCGGACTGCGGCGTGTGGAAGGGAAGAGCCTTCTCACCGTGCTGGACTTCGTGGGCAATCACCGCGTCTTCCTCAACCGGATCCGGCTGCTGCTCTCTCTCTCCTCACGCGAGATGCCGTTGCGCGAGTTCCTCGCTTCGGGCACGGCCACGGATCTCCCGCCCGGATGCAGCGTGAACGTGGAGCTCGAGGCCATCGAGATGCTCCGGTTCCTCCTCCCCGGGGGCGAGAACGAGGTGGTGCGTGCGTACCACGAGCTGAGGGCGGCGCGAGATGCGCGGCCGAGCGCGGGCGAGCTCTTCCGCATGGGTTATCTCCCTTCGCGGCTCGGCGGCTGGTTCCCGTTCGTGGGGTCGGAAGGGGATCTGACGCCGGAGGAATCCACCGTGCTCGGGAGAGCGCGCGACTGGTTCGAAGACCTCGAATCGACGCCCATGGAGAAGAGCTTCAAGCTCGTGGTTCTGGAAGTGCTCCTCGAGGCGGACGCGCTCGGCGCCGGACTGCCGCTCGACGAGCTGGCCGCGCGCTCTCACGAGTACCTCGTGCGCTCTCCGGAACTGCGTCGCGACATCGAGGGCGTTGCCCGCTTCCCCGATCCGCTTCGTCCGGACCTCAAGGTATGGCGCGCGTACTGGGGCGAGAACCCCGTTCGCGCGTGGACCGAGGGCAAGCACGGCAAGTGGTTCCGGGTGGAAGGGGACCGGCTGCGTCCGCGTCTGCCTATAGCGGCGGCCTCGGAGGAGACGTTCGCCGCGATGACGCGCGAGCTGGTGGACTACCGCCTCGCACAGTATCGAAGGCGCTCCCAGCCCGCGGCCGGGCCGGCGGCGTCTCAGGCGTTCACATGCAAGGTCACGTGGAACCAGCGGGATCCCATTCTGAAGCTGCCGGCTCGGGGCGGCGATCCGAGCGTGCCGCTCGGTGAAACGGACGTGAGGCTTCCCAGCGGCGCGGTGTGGCAGTTCCGGTTCATGAAGGAGTTCTGCAACGTAGCGCGGCCGGCTGGGAAGGCGCAGAACGAGCTGCCCGACCTTCTGCGGAGCTGGTTCGGCCCCGCGGCCGGGCGGCCCGGAACGGCGTTTCACGTGCGCTTCTCGCCGTCGCCCGATGGGCTGTGGGTGGCGCCGCAGAGCGATGTGGTGGCGGCGTTCCCGCGGGCCTCGCGCGTGCCGTGCTATCCGTCGCTGCGGGCGGCGGCCGGGGCGGGCTCGCAGGATTCGTACGCCGAGTTCGGGGACGCGGGCGATACCGGGGCGTCCGAGGTGAGGCTGCCGCTCGCGAAGCCGGGGGAGCGCCTCTTCGCCGTTCGCGCGTCGGGCAGCTCGATGGAAGGGGGCAAGGACCCGATTCGCGACGGCGACTGGGTGGTGATGCGGTGGGCGCGCGGCGAGGCTCTGAAGAACCTGGTGAACCGCGTGGCGCTCGTGGAAACGAGCGACGTGGGCGGCGAGGCGGGATTCCAGCTCAAGAGAATCGTGCGCGAGCAGGGGAGCTGGCTTCTCCGGTCCGACAACCCGGCCGTGAACGACTTCGAGCCCTCGGAGCGCACGGTGCCCATCGCGGTTCACGTGCAGACGGTGCGGCCGGAAGATCTGGCGCCGGCCGTGGGCTCGGCGATTCCGAGCGACGAACTCTCGCGCGTCTTCGGCTTCGACCTGGAGCCGCTAACGGGCCGCGTCGAGGGGCACCTCTTCGTGTTTGTGACCGAGCGGGGAAGCCTCACCGCTCCGGACCGCGTCGCGGAGCCGATCAAGCGGCTGCCGGGCGAGACCGCCTTCTGCCTCGCGCGAACGGATGCCGACGGTCCGTGGCGCTACTGCGGCGTCGGGCGGTGGGTGGACGATGAGGGAGGGTGGGCGATTCCCGAGGTCGATTGGGCGACCTGGCGCGCGTTGGGGCATGGGCGATCCGCGTCGCGTCGGCTACCGGATGAGTTCCGGGTCGAAGCTGAGCGCGTCGTCGACGCGATCCTGGCCAAGGCCGCGGGCTCGGATGCCTGGCTTCGGGACGGCGGGAAGCCCTTGAGGGTGCTGGGCCGCTCCGCAGAAGGCGGCGTCATGATCGACGGAGGCGAGGACGGATTCGAGAAGCGAACGGTCTCGCTCCTCGATATCGGCTGGGTCCTGGTGGCAGAGCGGGACGTACGCGAGAACGGTGGCGTTCTCGACGAGGCGCGCGTGAATCGGCTGAGGTACCTCGAAGGAACGCCGAAGGGATCCACGCGTTGGATCGACACGGGCCACGCGGTCCGGTTGGTGCGGGAGTCGCGCGAGTCGGGCTAACCCGGCGAAGCGACCTTGGACTTCCGTGTGCCGGCCCGAGCTGGCTTGGCGGCTGTGCACAAAGAGCATTCCTCGAGGGATCCTGCATGCCCAAGATCGCAGTGCTCGTTTTCTTTGAGGGCGCGCTCGAGGCAGCGTGAGCAAAGGGTAGGTCCGCCGTGCGTCCGGCCACCGATCCATGTCCGGCCGCCGCAACCCGTACAGGTGATCACGATGCGGCGCATAGACGAGATCCTCGCACAGCACCGAACTACTATGCCGACGGCGTGTGCGCGAACGTGTAATCGCCCAGGACGCGCCCCCCAGACTCTTCCGGCCCTATCAGCCGGACGCAAAAGACGGTGCAGCCCATCCCGCGGACCCAAGGCATGGCCTGGACCATGATGAGCTCGTCCGCATCCGCGCTGACTGGGACGTCCTCCACGCGGCTCTCGGCCTGCCCCTCGATCTGCGCGACGACGTGGACTCGCGACACGCCGGTGAAATCGGCGCGCATCCGGCTGATCAACAAGTCATCCTGTGCTGTCACCGTGCAGTTGACCCGTCCGCCCGCTGGAACGATGTACTCGCGGATTCGTAGCCCAGCGCGGACCGCCGCCTCGAGGAACGACGGAGTCACGACCACCGCGACCGCTCCCTGGTGCGCGATCCGGCGGACTCCTTCCCCCAAGGCCGCGAGCGCTCGCAGCTCCGATTCGCAACCGCCGCAAGCGAAGAAGTGCTCCTCGACCCGCTCAGCCTCTTCCGCGGATAGCTCTCCGAACCAGTAGTCGACGAGCGTCGCGAATTCCAGCGGCTCCGCGCAGCCACCCTCCGCGGTCCTCGCCGACGTGTCGGACTTGTCCTGCCCGCCCGCTTTCTCCGGCCCGCCCGGCACCCCCGGCTTCTCCGCCATCACGCCGGCCCTTCCATGCAGGTCCGCAGCCGCGCCAGCGCGCGATGCCGGACGACGCGCACGTTCCCGGGACTCATCCCCAGCTCCGCGCCGATCTGCTCGGACGGGGCGTCAACGAAGAACGACATCACCACGACGCTGCGCTCGCGCTCCGGAAGCCGTTCGAGGCATCGTGTCAGGTGGTCCAGGTCCACGGGCGCTTCGCTCTCGACCTCGGGCACGAGCGCGGACCCGAAGCGCTCCAGGAGCCGCTGCCGCCGCGCCTCCCCGCGCCTCGCGTCGGCCACCATCCGCCGACACGTCCCGAGCACGAACGACGGGAACATCTCGGGCTTCCGCACCTTGCCCGCGCGCAGCATCTCGAACGACATCAGTAGCGCGTCCTGCACCAGATCGTCGGCCGCGGCCGCGTCGCGCAGGTGCCGGAGACCGTAGAGCCGCACCCGCGGCGCGAGCCTCCGGTACAGCTCCGGCTCAACCGTCGAGTCCCCGTCCGCGAGGCGGCGGGCCAGCTCGGCGTCGTCTCCCACTTCGGTGCCTTCCACGGAGCGGCCAGCATATTCCAGGCATCCTTCCCGAAAAGGAGGTGTAACGGCGCGCCCGCTCGTTACACCTCCACGCCGAAGGAGACGCAGAAATGATCACGAACCAGGACTCCCGAACGAGCATCGACGAGATCGCCCAGGGCATCTACCGCATCAGCACGCCCGTCACGGTGCTGCCCGGAGGGTTCACGTTCAACCAGTACCTCATCGCCGGCGAGCAGCCCACGCTGTTCCACACCGGGCCGCGCCGCATGTTCCCCCTGGTGAGCGAGGCCATCGCGGCCGTGCTGCCGCCCTCGCAGCTCCGCTACGTGGGCTTCTCGCACTTCGAGGCCGACGAGTGCGGCGCGCTCAACGAGTTCCTGGCTATCGCCCCCAACGCCGAGCCCCTCTGCGGCCAGATTGCCGCGATGGTCTCCGTGAACGACGTGGCCGACCGCCCGGCCCGCGCGCTGGCGAACGGCGAATCCCTTTCGCTCGGCGGGCACTCCGTGCGCTGGATGGACGCGCCCCACGTGCCCCACGGCTGGGAGTGCGGCTTCCTTTATGAGGAATCCACCGGCACGCTCCTCTGCGGCGATCTCTTCACCCAGGGCGGTGCCGAGCACGTGCCCATCACCGAAGCCGACATCCTCGGACCCAGCGAGGCGATGCGCGCGGGCCTCGACTATTGGGCCCATTCCAGGAACACGCGCGGCATCCTGGAACGCATGGCCGCTCTCGAGCCCACCACGCTCGCCGTCATGCACGGCTCCGCCTGGCGCGGAAACGGCGGGGCGCCGCTCCGCGGCCTGGCCCACCTCCGCGGGGGGCCGCGCCCCGCCCCCCGATGGTGGGGGCGCCGGCCGCCCGTCAGCCGTCCATCCACCACCGCGGGGGTCGTCGCTCGCCGCCCTAAAGAGGTCGGATTTCGACTATTATCACGACAAGCTCGATCTG
>CAZXSG010000030.1:0-12722 GCA_964643185.1 uncultured Holophagales bacterium | reverse complement strand
GGGGTACCCCCGCAATGCCCCGGCCGGCAGGCGCCTTGAAAGGCAACTCTCGACATGCCCCAGCGGCGAACGAGATCAGTGTGACAGTTGCGATGACGGTACGATGCAGCAAGGGGCTCCTCAATTGAGAACCGCGGTGTACCGAAGGCTCCCGTCACGGTAGACCGCGAGCGGCTCGTCGATCCCGGACCCGAAGAAGTTGTACGCTGTTGAGGAACTCAGTGCACCCTTCACGAGGTTCATTCCATCATAGGTGTAGGTCGTCGTCGAGCCGGAGACGGTCTTGGCCGACCGGCGCCTTTGGTAGTCGTACCCGAAGGAGGCCGTAATGCTCACGGCGATGCGTCCCGTTCATCCCTAAGTCATGACAGTCGACAACCCTTGGGGCGACGGCACGTGCTGTCCTCGGTGACTTCGCGTTCCGTTGGCAGGAAGACCTTCGCCCCGCCGCTCGACCCAAGATGCCGCCCGTGAAGGCCCGCTGACGCCTCCGTGAGTCTCAGGGCATGTGGTAGGTTCTCGCTTCGACCCATGTTCCGCTTTGCCGTGTCCCTCGTGGCGGGGCTCCTGCTCGGGGCGTCTTCGACGCTCGGCGCCAATGAGGTCGTGTATCTCGCGGGTGCCGCGGAGGTCGATGGGCTCGCTGGCGCGCGGTTCTCCTCGGTCCTGACGGTTTCGAACCCCAATGCGGCGGCGGTTTCCGTACGGGTGGAGTTCCTGCCCCAGCCCGGCGCGACGGTCCCGGACGCGTTCACGAAACCGCTGGCATCGGGCGAAACGTGGCGCGTGGAGCGGGTCCTTGCCACGCTCTTCGGCCTCACGTCCACGGCCGGCGCCCTCAAAGTGACCTCCGGTGCTTCGGTAGTGACGACGCTGGCGACCCGCAACGTCGCGGATCCGCGCGGAACCTACGGCGTGGCGCTGCCGCCCGCGCCCGAGGCGTCGCTCCTCGGAACGGGCGACACCGGGCACGGCATCTGGCTGAGCCAGTCGGCGGTGAGCACGCGCGGCTACCGCTCGAACCTGGCGGTCGTCTTCACGAGCCCGGGAGAGGTCGAGCTTCGCGTGTTCGACACCGTAGGCGTGGAACGTGGATCCCGTGTCCTCGCATCCGAAACCGCGGCGTTCGTGCAGTTCCGCCTCGCGGACGTGATCGGTGAGATCGACTTCGAAGGGCGCTACGAGGTCGCCGTGAGGTCGGGCCGGGTGCTGAGCTACGGCGTCGTCAACGACAACGTCACGTCGGACGCGATTGCCGTCCTCGCGGACCGCGCACCGCCCGGAGGCGCTCAGGAGCTGCTCCTCGCGGGCGCGGCGAAATCGCCGGGGCTGGCCGGCACGTTCTTCAGCACCGACCTCCGCATCTTCAACCCCGCGGGCAACAACCTCGCGGTCGTCCTCTCGACTCCTCTCGCGCCCGGGACGACCGTGACGCGCTCCGTTCCACCTCGTGGGCTCCTGCTCCTCGACCGAATCCTGGATCTGTTCGGCCTCCCCGACGGCAGCGCCGGACCGGTGCGCGCCAGCGCGAGCGGGCCGCTCCTCGCGGCGGCGCGGACGAGCAACCTCGACCCCACCGGCGAGCGGCCGGGAACGTTCTCGGCGCAACAGTCGGTCACGCCCCTCCCCGGCGGGCTCGTGAAGGCCGGCGACGTCGCCGTCTTCGCGGGGCTGGAGCAGAGCGCCGGCGCGCGAACGAACCTCGCGCTGGTGGGTGGCCTCGACGGGGGAGCCGGACGGCTCCTCCTTCGCGACGGCGAGGGCACGCTCCTCGCCACGACGGGCTTCTCGCGGGATCCGCTGAGCTGGGGGCAAGCGAGCCTCCCGGGCTGGTTTCCCGAGGCGGCCGTTCCGTTGATATCGCGGGTGGATGTCGTCGTCGAAGAGGGGAGCCTCGATGGCTACGTCACCGTCATCGACAACGGGACGGGAGACCCCATCGCCATTCCACTTCGCGGCCTGTGCGCTGTTGAGCCCTTCGTGGTCGAGCCGTTCGGGCTCGCGGTGCCGGGGCCCGTCACATTGCGTCCTGTGGCGCTCCGCTGGGACTACCGTCGCGGCGGAGCCGCTGGAATCGCAGTGCCGGTTTCGGAGCAGCGGCTCACCGTCGACGGAATCGAGACGCAGCTCCCGCCCGCAGACCGCCGGCGCGACCTCACGTTCGCGGCGCCGGGCATTCACCGCGTAGAGCTCGTCGGGCGCGAAGGCTGCCGGTCCGCGGCGGCCCGCCTCGAGTTCCTCGTGTGCGACGTTCTGCGCCTCGCCAACCCGGACCTCCCCGAAGGCGCGCCCGCCACGCCCTACTCCGCACAGCTGGCCTTCTCGGGTGGGGTCGCGCCTCACCGTGTGGCCCTCGTCGCGGGTGCGCTCCCCGAGGGGCTCGTGCTGTCGCCGTCCGGTCTGCTCGCGGGAGAGCCGCGCGCGCCCGGAGCCTTCCTTTTCACCGTGGAGATCACCGATGCCCTGGGCTGCACGGGACGCGTGGATCTGTCGCTGGCCGTCCGGGGGACGACCTGCGCGGTGCTCCTCATCTCGCCGACGACCGTGCCCGTGGCCGTTGCGGGGCTGGCCTATGCCGCGGTCACGTTCACGGCCCCCGCGGGGGCGGCCCCGGTTTCGTTCAGCACGGCCGGGCCGCTTCCGCAAGGCCTGACGCTGAGTGTCGCGGGGGTCCTCTCGGGCACACCGGTCCAAACGGGGAGCTTTCCGTTCATCGTTCGCGCCACCGATGCGAATGGCTGCACGGGAAGCCAATCGCTCGCATTCACGGTGAGCTGCCCGCCTCTCGTCGTCACACCGTCGAGTCTGTCCGGGGCCGTGGTGGGACAGGTGTTCGGACCCGTCTCCTTCGCGGCGCAGGGCGCGATGGGCACCACGACGTTCAGCACGGCGAGCCGGCTGCCGGCCGGCATTTCGCTCAGCTCCGATGGGGCCCTTTCCGGGACACCCACCGAGGTGGGCGTGTTCCCGATCGAAGTGGCCGTCCGGGACGCGAACAGTTGCGCGGGCGGGGTGCGGGTCACGCTCACGGTGTCCTGCGGAACCCTCCAGGTGCTTCCCGCGACCCTGGTCGACGGCGTGGCGGGACAGTCGTACGGTCCCGTGACGTTCAGCTCTCCGAATGGAATCGGAGGGGTCACGTTCGCCGCGACGGGCACGCTCCCGGCGGGCCTGTCGCTCAGCGCGGCCGGGGTGCTCAGCGGCACGCCCACAGGTGTGGGATCCTTCCCCGTCTCCGTTCGCGTGACCGACGCCAACGGCTGCATCGGGGATGCGACCCGCACCCTTCGCGTCGTCTGTGGAACGTTCGCCGTTCTTCCTTCGAGCATCCCCGCGGGAACGGCAAACCAGGTCTACGGGCCGGTGACGTTCACGGCGCCCGCGGGCTTCGGAACCCTCGCGTTTCGCACCACGAGCCCTCTCCCTTCCGGTCTGTCCCTGAGCGCGACCGGGGTTTTCGCCGGTACGCCCACACAGACGGGGACGTTCCCAATTCTCGTCGAGGCCGTCGACGGAAACGGCTGCCCCTCCAGTGTTTCCGTGAGCCTCGTGATCGCTTGCGGATCGCTCACGCTGGCTCCACAGACGCTCCCCTCCGGCGTGGGCGGGCAGGCGTACGCTCCCGTCGCGCTCTCGGCGGCTGGCGGCACGGCTCCCATCGCGTTCACGGCCACGACGACGCTCCCGCAGGGGCTCCTGCTCAGCCCACAGGGAGTTCTCTCGGGTACGCCGGCATTCGCCGGCACGTTCCCGATCGGTGTCCTCGCGACGGATGCGAACGGCTGCACCGGGACCCAGACGTACTCGCTCGTCGTCGGCTGCGGAACGCTGAGCGTTTCGCCGGGCAGCGTGCCCGCGGCCGTGGCGGGGCAGGCCTACGCCGCGGTGACGTTCGCGGCCGCGGGCGCGACCGGAACGGTCTCCTTCCAGACGGCCAGTCCCGTTCCGGCGGGAATGACCCTGAGCGCTCAGGGAGTGCTCGCCGGCACGCCCACGCAGACGGGCACCTACCCGCTCCAGATCGCGGCCGTGGACGCGAGCGGCTGCCGCGGAACGGTGACGGTGAGCCTCGTGGTGGCCTGTCAGGCGCTGACCGTCCTTCCGGCCACGCTGCCGCCGGCCACGGCGAACGTCGTGTACGGTCCGGTCTCGTTCACCTCCCCGGAGGGGCTCGGAACCGTCGTCTTCAGCACGACGAGCATCCTCCCCGCCGGGGTCACGCTCAGCGCCCAGGGCCTGCTCTCGGGCACGCCGACGCAGACGGGTGGTTTCCCGATCGTCGTCCGCGCAACGGACGGCAACGCCTGTACGGGCACGGTGACGACGACGCTGGCCGTGTCCTGTCCCACGATCACCGTTTCGCCATCGAGCCTCCCGAATGGCACGTCGGGCCAGAGCTATGCGCCGGTTTCGTTCGTTTCGGTCGGGGGCGTCGGTGCGGTCACGTTCGCGGTGACGGGAGGGCTTCCGGCTGGAATGAGCCTCAGCCCACAGGGCGTGCTCTCGGGAACTCCGGCTCAGACCGGGACATTTGCGCTGTCCGTCACGGCGACCGACGGGAATCGCTGCACAGGCACCGTCGCCGCAAGGCTCACGATCCTCTGTGGGAGCGTCGGCATCCTGCCGGCTGCGCTTCCGGCGGGGCGTGTGGGCGATGCGTACACCGCGGCTTTCTCCGCATCCGGCGGGGTGGCCCCTTACGTTTTCGGCGCGACCGGTCTGCCCGCGGGACTCGTTCTCACGGCGGCCGGAGCTCTTTCGGGAACACCCACGGCCGACGGCGTCTTCACGGTGACCGTGTCGGCGACCGACGCGGCGGCCTGCGCCGGTTCTCGCGAATACTCCGTCCGCATCTGTCCCGTGCTCTCCGCGCTACCCGTGGTGCTCCCCGAGGCGACCTTCGGCTCCGCGTACTCGGCCGTGCTGACGGGAGCCGGGGGAGCGGCACCGTACGCGTTCGCCGTCGTCGGCGGAGCGCTGCCGGCCGGGATCTCGCTCGCCGCAGGCGGCACTCTGTCGGGGACGCCAGGTAACACGGGATCCTTCGGTTTCACAGTTGCCGTCACCGACGCGAACGGCTGCGCGACGTCCATCGCCCGCACGCTCGCGGTGCGGCCCGATGCCCGCGCCGATTCGTTCGGAACCGCCGTCGGCAACGCGCTCTTCGGCGTGGGACAGCCCGTGTCCGGCGCGCCGGGGGTATCGATCGCCGGGAGCGTTCTCGGCAACGACGCGGGTGCGGGAACGCTCACCGCCGGTCCCCCGGTGATCGGGACGGCCAACGGGGGCAGCGTTTCGCTTCTGCCCGACGGGACCTTCGTCTACATGCCCGCCGTGGGCTTCACCGGGCCCACGGACACGTTCCCCTACACGCTCACCGACGGCAACGGCACCACGGCGAGCGCGGTCGTGACCGTCGCGGTCGAGAACCTGGTCTGGTTCGTCGACAACGCGTACGCCGGGGGGAATGGCGCGTCCGACGGCCGCTCGCACCGGCCGTTCACCGCGATGGCAGCGGCCGAGCTGGCGTCTGCCGCGGGACAGACGATCTTCGTGCACAGCGGCACGGGCACGACCCCGGGCGGCATCACGCTGAAGACCGGGCAGACGCTCTGGGGCCAGGGAGCGCCGTTCACGCTCGGTGCGCTCGTGATCTCGTCGGGGCCGAGCCCCAGGCTCGGGGGAACGGTCGTTCTCGCGAGTGGCGTCCGGGTTTCGTCGCTCGACGTCGTGACCGCCGGTGTGCCCGCCGTCTCCGATCCCGCGGATCCCATCGTGGACGTCATCGTGTCGAACGGCATCGGCGTACAGACGACGGGCGCTCCAGGCGTCGTTCTCAGTGACTGTGCGGGGAGCCTCACGTTCCTCTCGATCACCTCTTCGGGCGGGCCGCACGGTCTCCATCTCGCCCGCACGAGCGGCTCGTTCACGGTGCTCGGAAACGCGGGTCCCGGGAGCGGCGGGGTGCTGTCTCAGACGGGCGGTGATGCCGTGCGGCTCCTCGAGGCGACCTCCGTGACGCTGCGCGGCCTCGAAATCCAGGACGCGGGCGGGGATGCGGTCGACGTCGACGCGTCCAGCGGCCTCGTGCTCGAGGATCTCCGGGTTTTCAGGTCTCGCGAGGCTGGCATCCGGATCCGTGGTGGCGCGAACGCCACGATCCGCTCGACGGACCTCTTCGCCTCCGGGTTCGCGGGCAGCGGACGCGCCCTGGACGTTTCGGGCCTCACCGGGAATCTCGTGGTGCTGGACTCCCGGCTCGAGGGCGCGCCCGCGGGCCTGGCGCGCGTTGCCGCGTCCACGGGCGCCCTCACGATCAACATGGACCGCATCAGCTACCGGAGCGGCGGCCCGCTGTCCTCGGACAATGCCGTCGAGATCGTCCCCGACGGCACGGCCGCGTTCCTTTCCGAGGTCTGCACGAGCAGCTTCGCAGACCTTCACGGCAGCGCCGTGGTGTTCGGCGCGGAGGCCCCGGGAAGCTCGGGGTCGAGCAGCCTCACGGCCACGAGCAACGTCGTCACCGGCGGCGGGGGCGGCTCGTTCCGCGTGTTCTCGGCCTTCGCGACCACCACGCTCGTCAACGTGTCCGACAACACGTTCGACGGGGCCACGGGTGCGGGTGTCCTCTTCGTGGAGGCGAGCGGGTCGTCCTTTGTGAGCGGGAGTGTCTCGGACAACACGGTGCGCGATTCGGGGGAGAGCGCGGGCATCGTGGCGCGCGCGTTTCCGGGTGCGGGCGCGACGCTCCTGATGCAGGGCAACCTCATCGCCAACACCGGCTCCGATGGCCTCCAGGCGGTGAACTTCGGTGGATCCCTTTCGCTTGCGGCGATCGACAACGCCGTGGACGCGCACAACCTGTCGACCGCGGGCTTCGCCAACGCCGCGGGGATCGCGGTCTACGGCTTCGGCGGATCGACCTGCCTCGCCCTGGGGGCGAACGCGATATCGGGTACGCTGCCGGCGTTCGTCGACTACCACGTGGAGACGCAGGGAATGTCGTCGTTCACGTTCGAGGAGATCCCCGACACGGCGGCGACCTTCCTCAGCGGCCCCTTCCTCCTGAGCCTCAACACCGGCGCGACCGTGGACATCCTCGGCTCGATTCCCCTCTCGGGCGGCGCGGCCTGCGCACGCCCCTGACCCGCGGTTGACCATCAATGTTTCCGTTTGATAGGTTTCGCCCGTTCATGGAACGGAAGGCCGCGCGCACTCGGGTGCGGAACACTTTGGCGTCTGCGCTGCTCATCGCGGCGAAGGCGGGACTTTGCGCGCTGTTGGCGGCCGTCGTCTCTCCGGCGGTGCTGGCGCAACCTGCTTCGGTCGTGAGCGCGGCGTCCTCCGGCGCCGCGGCGTGGGCCAGCGGGCAGCTCGTGATCCAGGGCAGCAGCGTCACGATCTACTCGGACCTCCAGACGAATGACGCCCTGCAGACGGTGAACGTGGGCGAGCCGATTCGCGTGCGAACGTGCTTCGGCGGCGTCTGCGGCTCGATGGGGGCGGGCGATCCGCGCGTCTCGCGCCTGGCGGTGAAGGGTGAGCTGCGGGGGCCCGAGCTACCGAACCCGGTCACGTACACGGCGCTCCCCGGCGGCTCCTTTCTGCTGCCGGGCTTCCAGACCGAGGGCGACTACGTTCTCGAGAACATCCGCCTCGTCGAGCTCGCGAGCGACGGTTCCGTCGTGCGCACCCTGAGCGGCGCCGAGCCACCCTCCGCCGTCTTCCAGGTGCGGCAGATCCTGCTCGCGAGCGCCACGGTCTCGCAGCTCTCTCTCGCGGACCTCAAGGCCCGCGGCATCGTCCTTTCGCAACAGAACTACCAGGCCTTCAGCTTCTCGGTGGGCTTCGCGTTCGGAACCGACATCGTCCAGATCGAGATGCCGGTGATCTATCAGGAGAACGGCGAGGTGGGTGCGATCGAACGGCCAGAGGTGCGCCTCGACGGCCTGCCCGAGAGCGTCGCGGCCACCGTGAGACGCTGGGAGCCGCCGAGGATCGTGCCGTTCGCGCTCCAGGTGGACCGGGGGCCCGGCCTCCAGCAGGGGCAGGACGGCGAGGAGGTTCTCCTTCCGCCGCTCTTCGGCGCGATCGTCATTCCCGGCAACATCTCGTTCCTCAACCAGTTCTTCGACGCGAAGCTGATCGTCGCGAATGGCGCGCCTCCGGGCTCCTCGGCGAATCTGGATACGGTGACCGGCTCGATCCGTCTGCCTTCCGGAAACGTCCTGAGGCTCGGAAACACCAACCCGCCCGTCTCGGCGGGACAGCGCGTGCCCGTGCTCAAGCCGAACGGAGCGACGCTCCTCACCCCCGGCGAGCGCGGCGCCGCGAGCTGGACGGTCGAGGGGCTGGCCGTGGGCACGCACGTTCTCACCATGGACATCGCGGCCGATTTCGTGCGGCCCGGCCGCGACCCCATCAGCCTGCGGGGCGCGACCCAGGCGGCCGTCGAGGTCGTGGACGCGCGGTTCAACCTGACGTTCAACCATCCCGATGTCGTGCGCGAGGGCGAGGACTACACGCTCTACGTCACGGTGACGAACCTCTCCGGCCGCCTCCAGCAGGACATCACCGTGGGGCTCGACCGGGCGAACATCCTGGGCGCCCACCCGTTCGACGCGGCCGATCCCCTGACACGCAACATTCCTTCACTGCCCGCGGGCGGGGCCGAGACGCTCGAGTACCGACTCGTCGCCGACGTCACGGGACAGGTCACGGCATCCACGTTCCAGTCCACCTCACCGTCGGTGCAGGGGACGATCCGTCTCCGCACGGGCGTGGGGGAGAGCGGCATCCCGCTCTCGCCCTCGACGCTCGTGCTCCCGCGCCACGCGTACCGGCTGCCCAAGCCACTGCTCACCGCGAACATCCGTCTGCTGGGCCTGGGCTACAGTCTCGCCGTCGCTCCGCCGGGGGCGAGCCCGGCCGATCTGCCGCACGTGACGCGGGCGGACGTCGAGCGGCGGGCGAACGATCTGGCCGAAGCGGGGCAGCGGCTTTTCCTGAAAGACACGCTCCTCGCCTCGCTCGAGGCCCTGCTCCTCGATCAGCTCGGAAACCGCGAGCCCCTGGCCGAGTACGACACGCTCCGGCGCCTCCTCGACAAGGGGCGCCTCGCGGGGTCCGCGCTGGGCGACGAGCTGCGCGCGCTGCAGGCGCCCGCACAAGCGAACCTGGACGCCAAGGAGCTGCTCCAGCATTTCGCGACCACGATGTCGTACGCGCGGCCGTTCCTCGCGGCCACGATCGTGCCGACGAACGAGCCCGCGGTGCCCACGCTGGAGCTCAGAGAGACCTCGCCCACGGGAACGCGCTACACCGTCTACTCGACAGACGAAGCCCCGGGCGCGAGCGGGCGCCTGCGACAGGTTCCCTTCGGCGAGATCTTCTCGGTCAACGCCCAGGCGGGCGGGTCCGCGCGGGCTCCGCTCGCCGTCGTCGGCTCTCTCCTTTCGGCCTCGAGCTACGTGGTCGCGCTGCACGCGCCCGCGGCCTCGTCTGCCGCCGGGCAGCTCGTTCTCGTGGTGCCCAGCGGACCGGACTTCCGGCTCGTCGACTTCGGCAACGTGACGATCCCCGCGGGCGGGGCCTACGCCGTCCTGGCCGTGCCCGCGAGCGGTATGTCCACGACCTATCAGCTCGTCCACCTCGCCACGGGCATCCCCGTTTCCGGCGCGCAGGCGGCCATCGTTCAGACGATCGCGCGCCCGCCGTTCCGCCTCATCGGCGCCGTGCAGGACTTCGAGCTCGACCTCCACGGTCTCGGGGTGTCGTACCTGTTCAACCGGCCCCCCGACGGTCCCTCTGCGGAAACCGCGGCGAGCTACGAGGTTCGCTCGGCGTTCCGGGGGCAGGACACGTCCGCCCCGCCGCAGACCCACGCGCGCACGCTCACGAAGACGGGCTCCGCGGCGTTCGTGCAGCCCAGCGAGCGTGTGGTGAACGTGCGCTTCGACTCGCCCATCAGCCCGCTGCAAGGAACGTTCGAGGGGCAACCCATCCTCACGCACGAGCACCGCCTCGCGACGAGCGCTCTCCGCGACCGCTACGGTGCGAGCCTCGATGCGGCCATTCCCTCACTGACGGTGGAGACCGATCCGGTTCAGCACGTGGGCGGCCTCGTGGACGGCAAGGTCACGTACGGAAACGGAACGCCGGCCGCGGGCACCGACGTCCAGCTCATCCGCTGGCGCCGCATCACGAGCGACGACGGGACGGATTCTCTGAACGTCCGCGATCTCGTGGCCACCTACCGCACGGGCTCGGACGGCGTCTTCGCGTTCGACTTCATCGAGGAGCCGCTCTCCGAGAGAGCCTGCCGGAGGAAGGGCCGCACCACGGAGTGCGTGATGTCGGGCTTCACGCTGCGCGCGCTCGTGCCCGAGGGGGCCGATCCGGTGGAGCAGCCCGCGCAGGTCGAGGAGATCTCGTCGATCATCAGGCTCCAGTCGCGCCTCGCTCACGTGAACATCGCGCTCCTCGGGCGTGGCACGGTGCAGGGCACGCTGGTGTACGACGACAACGGAGCGCCCGTTTCGGGCGGAACGGTCACTGTCGCGAGCAGCCTCTTCGGTGAGGCCCTCACGGCGACCACGCCGGCAGACGGCACGTTCCGACTGGGAGGTCTGCCGGTGGGGCCGCTCACGGTGACCGGGCGCGACGTGCCCGGGAACCGCGCCTACGCGACGATCGCGATCTCCCAGCCGGGGCAGACGCGCACCGTGACTCTGCGGCTCCCGCGGGCAGGCTCCCCGCGAACCGGCACCGTCGTCGTCAAGGTGCGCAAGCTGGCCGACGCCGTGCCGGGCCAGCCCGCCCCGCAACCCGAGATCGCGATCGGGGCCGAGGTGCGACTGTCCGCGAACGGCAACCTCCTCGAGCAGAAGACTGTCGGGTCGAGCGGTGAGGTGCGTTTCACGGCGGTTCCCGAGGGCCCCATCGCCGTCCAGGCGGCGGACTTCAGTCTGTCGCGTACGCCGGTCCTGCAGAATCTGCAGCTCGCCGCGGACCAGACGGTCACCCTCACCCTCACGCTCGCGGCGTCTCTGCCCCGCGCCGTGGTGGGAAGGGTGGAGTTCCGCGACGAGCTGACGAACACCGTTCTCCCCGTGGCGGGCGCCTCGGTCTTCGTGCCGGGTCCCGGCGTTTTCGCGACCACGGATGCGAGCGGCAACTACCGCATCGAAGGGCTCGCGATCCAGGGGCCGTCGGACCCGCCCTATCAGGTCACGGCCATCGACTTCGGGCGCAGCCTCCAGGCCACGGTGACCCTTGGACCGCTCGGGCCGGGGAGCGACCCCGTGGTCGCGCCCACCATTCTCCTCGCCCGCATGGCCGGCAGCGTCGAAGGGGTCGTGCTGGATCCCCTGGGCCGGCCCCTCGCGAATGCCGGCGTGGTGCTGTTTCCCATCGGCGAGGTCCAGACCGACCCGAACGGGCGGTTCTCGTTCGCGAACGTTCCGGTCGGCTCGTATCGCGTCGTCGCGCACGTCGCGGACGGGCTCTCGGCCGGCCGCGTGGGCTACATGGGGAAGACCACGGCCGAGGTCGTGTTTGGCGGGCACCGGGCCTACGCGACCGTTCGCTGCGTGGGCGCGGGGACGGTGCAGATCCATGCGCACTCGGCAACCTCCACCGGGAGCCAGTCGCTCGTCTATTACACGCCCACGCGGTACAGCTCGGCCAGCCACGACATCGGCCTCGGCACGGCCATCGAGGCGACCACAGACGCCGACGGAAGGCTGACGCTGCAGCTCCCGGTGGGGGAGTACCGCATCACGGTCTTCAATCCGTTCCACGGGTCGAAGTCGGTGATCGCGTCGATCTCCTACTCGGGACAGGTCGTCACGCACGACATCGTGTTCGACGAGGCCTCCACGGTGAGGTTCCACGTCGTGGACGTGGACGGGCTGACGCCGGTTCCGGGCATGGACGTCACCCTCACCCTCCCTGGACGGATCCCGCAGCGCGTGCGCGTCGACGCCCAGGGAACGTTCGTGGCCGAGCTCGTGGCGCCGGGCCACGTCAGCGCCGCGGCCGAAGGCTATGTGGGTCCGCTTCTGAGGTTCGGACGCGCCGACGGCCTCATCACGGGTCCGGGCCAGATCCTGGACGTCACCGTGCGGCTCTCCGCGCAGGGGACCGTGCGCGGCCGGGTCCTCGAGCGGACGGCTGGCGGGCTCGTCCCCCTCACGAGCGGCGAGGTCGCGCTCAACGAGAACGCGCATCCGTACCGGCGCTTCCCGGCGGGAAGCTCCTTCATTCCCGTGAATCCGAACGGCGAATACGAGATCCCGCGCGTGTCGGCGGGTCAGGTGAGCCTCGTCGCGCGGGACCGGAACCAGGTGACCCGCCGGGGCCGCGCGACGGCCGAGATCACGGCGGACTTCCAGGTGTTGATGGCCCCCGACATCATTCTCGAAACCGATATCGGCAGCCTGCAGGTCGTGGTGCGCGACTCCGATACGGGCGCGGCGGTGCCCGACTGTCAGATCTCGCTCCTCACGACGTTCGGGTTCCTCCTCGAGGTGACGGTCGCCGACGGCGAGGGCGTGGCCTCGTTCGACGCGCTGCCGCTCGGAACGTATTCCGTCCAAGCGTTCCCCGCCCCCCCGGGGCGGGCGCCAGGCCTGCAGGCGCGGATGGAAGCGATGTTCAGTGGCAGGCGCATCAACAGCACGGAAAAGCGTGCGGTCCTGCACACCGCCTTGCGCACGCCG
>CAZXSG010000029.1:0-12726 GCA_964643185.1 uncultured Holophagales bacterium | reverse complement strand
CCGGGAGCTGAAGGGCGACGGCTACCCCGACCGTACGCGCCTCGCGCTCCTCGACGTCGCGAGCGGCAAGGTCGACGTCCTCACCGAGGCCTGGGACAACGTGCCCTCGGGCTGGCAGTTCACGGCCGACGGCCGGACGCTCGTCTTCAAGGCGGAGGTGCGCGCGCGGACGGGCCTCTACACGCTGCCGGTTTCCGGCGGCACGCCGAAGCCGCTCCTCGGCGGCGGCACCGTGGGCGGCATGGAGGTTTCGTCGAAAGACGAGGTCCTCTTCTCGCTCAGCACGGTCGACACGGCTCCCGAGATCCACGTGCTGCCTCTCGCCGGAGGCACGCCCAAGCCCGTCTCGCAGGTGAACGACGCGCTCATGGCGAAATTCGCGTTCGGGAAGGTCGAGGACGTCACGTTCAAGGGCGCGGACGGCGACGACGTGCAGATGTTCATCGTCTACCCGCCCGATTTCACGCCCACGAAGAAGTGGCCGCTCGTCCACATGGTCCACGGCGGGCCGGTGGGCACGTTCGGCGACGGGTGGAGCTACCGCTGGAACCCGCATCTCTTCGCGGCGCCGGGCTACGTCGTCGCCCTGGTCAACTTCCACGGCTCCTCGAGCTTCGGCCAGAAGTGGGTCGAGTCGATCCTGGGCGCCCACGCCGACAAACCGTTCACCGACATCATGAAAGCGACGGACTTCCTGCTCGCCAAGGGCTTCATCGACGAGAAGCGCATGGCGGCGGCCGGCGGCTCCTACGGCGGCTACCTCGTGAACTGGATCGCCGGCCACACCGACCGCTTCGCGTCGCTCATCTCTCACGCGGGGGTCTACTCGCTGCACGGGCAGATGGCATCGGACGGCACGCTCGGCCGCCAGCACAGCTACGGCGGCTTCCCGTTCACGAACCTCGAGAACGTCGAGAAGTGGAGCCCGAACCGGTTCTCGAAGAACTTCACGACCCCGATGCTCGTGCTGCACGGCGAGAAGGACTACCGGGTCCCGGTGACGCAGGGCCTCGAGCTCTACGGAAACCTCCAGGCCAAGGGGGTTCCTTCGCGCCTCGTCTACTTCACCGAGGAGAACCATTGGGTCCTCAAGGGGCAGAATTCCGTGAAGTGGTACGGCGAGGTTCTGGGCTGGCTGGCCAGGTGGTTCGAAAAAGGCCGTTAGGTTCGCGAGGCTCGGGTCACTCCCGGGAACAAGGAGGCTCTCATGCGGAAGCCCGTTCTCACCTCGGCCGCTCTCGCGCTGACGATCCTGGCAGGGTCAGCGGGTATCGCGGTTACTGCGGAGGCGCAGGTCACCAAGTACAAGATTCCCGACGAGCAGGGCGCGGGTGGGGTGTACCCCATGGAGATCGCGACCGCTCCGGACGGATCGATCTGGTTCGTGGAGTTCTATGGAAACGCGATCACCCAGATGCTCCCGGGCGGGCGCTTCCGGCGGGTCCAGGCAGACAACCAGCAGGCGGGCCTCACGGGCGTCACCGTGGATGCGCAGGGCAACGTGTGGGCGACCGAGAGCGTCGCGAACCGCATCGTCAAGCTCGGCACCAACGGCCGGCTCACGCACTACGACGTGCCCACGCCGAACTCGCGGCCCGGCGTCATCACCGTGGGCCCCGACGGCGCGCTCTGGTTCAGTGAGGTCTACGGCCAGAACATCGGCCGGCTCGACCCCGCGACCGGCAGCATCAAGGAGTTCCCGATCGTCGGGCGTCCCGAAAATGGCATCGTCAGCGACGAGCCGTACCCGAAGGGCATCACCACCGGCCCCGACGGCGCGCTCTGGTTCTGCCTCGGCGGCTGGAACGCCATCGGACGCGTCACCGTGGACGGTGAGATGTCGATCTACCCCGTTCCCACCGAGAACTCCGGTCCCTACCGCATCGTGACCGGCGGCGACGGCGCGCTCTGGTTCACCGAGATCCTGGGCGGAAAGATCGGCCGCATCACCACGGGCGGCGCGATCACGGAGTACAAGACGCCCCAGCCGGTGAGCGGCCCGCGCGGCATCGTGGCGGGTCCCGACGGCGCGCTCTACTACGCCGAGGGCCTCGGCAAGAAGTCCATCGGGCGCATCACGACGACCGGCCTCTTCAGCGACATCGCGATCCCCGTCTCGGCCGACGAGATCCGCTCGCTCGATCTCGTGAGCCTGTACCCGTCGGATCCCGCGGGCTACCCGCAGGGCATCACGTTCGCGCCCGATGGCCGCATCTGGGCCACGGACAACGGCACGAACAAGATCCTCATGGTCGATCTCGGCTCCAAGCGCGCTCTCCAGGTGGGTGAGTAAGTCCTAGAACGAGTCCCTTCGGCGGCGCGGTTCCCTCCCCGCGCCGCATTCCGTCCCCTCCCTCCTTCGGAACAACCCGGCGCAAGCCGGGTTGTTCCCTTTCAAGGACGATAGGCGGGACCCTTCACGAAGACGCCCGGACGCGCGTCGGTGACGGCGCCGGCCTTCACGACGGCCTTGCCGTTCACAAACACCTCCGTCACGCCCGTGGCGAGCTGCTGGGGCGAATCGAACGTCGCGTGATCGGCGATCTTGGCGGGATCGAACACCACGATGTCGGCGAAGAAGCCCTCGCGGAGGAGCCCGCGGTCGCGGATGCGGAGGTTCAGCGCGGGCAGCGCCGAAAGCTTGCGGATCGCCTCGGCCAGCGTGAGGGCCTTCTCCTCGCGCACGTACTTGCCGAGCACGCGCGCGAAGTTGCCGTAGGCCCTGGGATGCGGACGTGACAGCAGGAACGGGCCCTCCGGCGCCTGCGCGTCCGCGTCGGAGCCGAAGCTCATCCACGGCAGAGCGACCTGCCGCTTCACGTTCTCCTCGGACATCAGGAAGTACACCGTCTCGATGCGGCTGCCGTCCTCGATCACGAGATCGATCGCCGTCTCCTCCGGGCTCTTGCCGCGGGCCTTCGCCACCTCGGCGAGCGTCTTCCCCGTGAGGGGCTTGAGCGCCGGCGTCTTGAAGCCCACGAGGAGCACGCGTTCGGCGGAGCCCGCGGCCCGGAGCAGGTTCTCCCACGCGGGCGCCGCGTCGTTCATGTCGCGGACGACACGATCCCGCTGGGCCGGATCGCGGAGCCGCGCGATCCAGGCCTCGAGCCCGCCTTCCTGCACCCACGGCGGCATCGCGGCGTCGAGCCCCGTGGCACCCGCGGTGTACGTGTACATGTTGGCCGTGATGGGGACGCCCGCGGCGCGGGCCTTCTCGATCTTCTCGACCACCTGCGCAAGCTTGGGCCAGTTGCTCTCGCCCGCCGCTTTGAGGTGGTAGATCTCGGCGCGCACGCCCGTGCGGCGCTGGATCTCGAGCACCTCGTCCACGGCTTCGAGGAGGCGCGCGCCCTCGCTCCGCATGTGCGTCGTGTAGAGGCCGCCGTGCTTGGACACGACCTCGCACAGCGCCACGAGCTCGTCGGTCTTCGAGTAGCTCGCGGGCGCGTAGATGAGCGACGAGCCGAGCCCCATGGCGCCCTCGCGCATCGCCGCGTCCACGAGGCCCTGCATGCGCGAGAGCTCCTCGGCAGTCGGAGCCCGGTTTTCATAGCCCAGCTCGTGGATGCGGACCGTCGTCGCACCCACGAAGGACGCGACGTTCATCGTCACGCCCTTCTTCGTCAGCTCACGGAGCGAGCCTCCCAGGGTGTCCCACGGGATGGGGAACTTCAGGTCGGCCTGCTGCTTCAGGATCTCGGCCTTCATGGCGGGCGTGAGCGGGCCCATCGACCAGCCCTCGCCGAAGACCTCGAGCGTCACGCCCTGGAGCACGTCCGAGGTGCCGCGGCCGTCGACGAGGAGCGACTCCTGTCCCCACGAGAGCATGTTGATGAAGCCGGGCGCCAGGGCAAGGCCCGAGACGTCGCGGACCTCCTTGCCCGTCAGCGAGCCCGGCGGAGCGACCCGGACGATGCGGTCGCCCCAGATGCCGACGTCCTTGTCCACGGGCGGACCGCCCATGCCGTCGTACACCGTGCCCCCTTTGAGCACGACGTCGAGCTGACCGGTCGAGCGGTCCACACCGCAGGCGGCCGCAAAGCAGAAAGCCGCGAGGAGCACGGATGCTCCCCGCGGCCTGATGTGCGGAATCGCTTCCGCGGACTTCACATCTGGCTCTTGGGCATCGAGGGACCGCCGAGGCTCTTCCACAGGAACGAGAGGACGTCCGTCGCCTCGTCGATGAGCTTCGTCGTGGGCTTGCCGGCGCCGTGTCCCGCCTTCGTCTCGATGCGGATCAGGATCGGCGCTTCACCGCCCTGCGCCGCCTGCATCGCGGCCGCGTACTTGAAGGAGTGCGCGGGCACCACGCGGTCGTCGTGGTCGGCCGTCGTCACCATGACCGGCGGGTACTTCGTGCCCTTCTTGATGTTGTGGATCGGCGAGTACTTGATGAGCGTCTTGAACTGCTCCGGATCGTCGGCCGAGCCGTAGTCGGAAACCCAGGCCCAGCCGATCGTGAACTTGTGGAAGCGCAGCATGTCCATGACGCCCACGGCCGGCACGGCCGCGCCGAAGAGCTCGGGGTGCTGGTTGAGCGTCGCGCCCACGAGGAGCCCGCCGTTCGAGCCGCCGCCGATCGAGAGCTTCGCGGGGGACGTGTAGCCGTTCGAGATGAGCCACTTGCCGGCCCAGGCGAAGTCGTCGAACACGTTCTGCTTCTTGTCGAGCATGCCGTCGCGGTGCCACTCCTCACCGTACTCGGAGCCGCCGCGGAGCGAGGCCTGGGCGTACACGCCGCCCATCTCCATCCACGCGAGGTTCCGCACGCTCATCCCGGGCGTGAGCGGCACGTTGAAGCCGCCGTAGCCGTAGAGGTACGTGGGGTTGTTGCCGTCGAGCTTCAGGCCCTTCTTGTGGGTGATGAAGAGCGGGATCTTCGTGCCGTCCTTCGAGGGGTAGAAGACCTGCTTGGTCTCGAACGCGGCGGGGTCGAAGTCCACCTTGGGCTGCTTGAAGATCTCGCTCTTGCCGGTCTTGAAGTCGTAGCGGTAGATCGTCGTGGGGAACGTGAACGACGTGAACGAGTAGTACGTCTCCATGTCGGTCGCGCGGCCGCCGAGACCGCCCACCGTGCCGAACGTGGGGAGCGCGATCTCCTTCTCGAACGTGCCGTTCGTGGCGAACACGTGGATGCGCTCGGAGGCGTCCTTGGAGAGCTGGATGACGAGCTTGCCGCCCACGTGCGAGACGCCCTGGATCACGCCATCGCCCTGGGGGATCAGCGTCTTGAGCGTGGGCTTCCCGCCCTTCCACGTCGCGACGTCCACCGCGACGATGCGGCCCTTGGGAGCGTCGAGGTCGGTGCGGAAGAAGAAGTTCGAGCCCTCGTTGCCCACGAACGTGTAGTCGGCGTCGAAGTCCTCGAAGAGGCGCTTCATCTCGCCGGCCTGGGGATCGGCCTGGAGCTCCTTGAAGTAGAGGCGGTTCCTCCGGTCCGTGCCCTTGGCGACGTTCATGACGACGTACTTGCCGTCGTCGGTCACGCCCGCGCCGAAGCCGTACTCGGGCTGGTCGGGACGCGCGTACACGAGGACGTCGGCTTCCTGTTTCGTGCCGACGCGGTGGTAGTAGACCTTCTGGTTCTTGTTGACGGCCTCGAGCTCCTTGCCGGTGCCGGGGGCGTCGTAGCGCGAGTAGAAGAAGCCCTTGCCGTCGTTCGTCCACGAGGCGCCCGAGAACTTCACCCACTTGAGGTGGTCCTCGATGTCCTTCGCGGTCGCGACGTCCCGCACCTTCCACTCGTTCCAGTCGGACCCGGAGGCCGCGAGCCCGTAGGCCAGGTACTTGCCGTCCATGGAGACGGAGACGCCCGAGAGCGCCACCGTGCCGTCCTTGGTGAGCGTGTTCGGGTCGAGCAGCACGCGCGGCGTGGCCGCGGGGCCGTCCTGCACGTAGAGCACGGCCTGGTTCTGGAGGCCGTCGTTCTTGGAGAAGAACGTCCGCCCGCCCTCGTTGTAGGG
This sequence comes from uncultured Holophagales bacterium, assembly GCA_964643185.1. Classification (GTDB taxonomy): domain Bacteria; phylum Acidobacteriota; class Thermoanaerobaculia; order UBA5066; family UBA5066; genus JAEUQS01. The sequence continues at coordinate 6,763 of CAZXSG010000029.1, read as the reverse complement.
CGGCGAGTAGCGCTCGTAGTTCCAGAGCTTCGTGAGGCGCTTACGAATCGCGTCGCGCTCGGGGACCTGCGAGAGGAAGCCCTCGGTGAGCTTGTTCTGCTCCTCGATCCACTTGCGCGACTCGGGGGAGTCGGGGTTCTCGAGCGGCCGGTACGGATCGGCGACCTTGGTGCCGTGGTACGTATCGACCTGCTTGGACATGGGGGCCTTCGGGTACTTCGTGGCCGTCTTCGCCTCGGCGGTCGCCGAGAGGACGAGAGCGAACGCGATGGCGGTCACGAGAGGCTGGGCAAGGTTCATGGGGTACTCCGTCATGTTTGAGATCGTAGCAACGACGCTACGCATCGTCCCTCCCCTTGGTTTCCGCCGCCGGGACGAAGACCGGCTTTCCGGGGACGGCTGCCCGGGCGGGTGAGAAAGGCAGTCGCGTTAGCATCCGCGCCCGCATGAAGAAACCCCTTCCCGTCGTCGTCCACAAATTCGGAGGCACCTCGCTGGGCGACGCCGAGCGCATCCTCCGGGCCGCGTCGCTCCTCGCGGACGCCGCGAAGAAGTCCACCGTCGTGGCCGTCGCCTCCGCGATGGGCGGCGTGACCGACCAGCTCCTCGCCGCCGCGCACCAGGCCGAGCGCGGACGCATCACCGCCGCGCGAAAGATCGTCGCGACGATCCGCGAGCGCCACCAGCGGGCCGCGCAGGAGATGAGCCAGACGCTCCACGTGGCCGTGGGGTTCGACGCCGCTCCGCTGGAAGAGCTCGAGACGGCGCTCTCCGGCGTGGCCCTCCTGCGGGAGCGCACCGCCCGCGTCACCGACCTCATCGCCTCGTTCGGCGAGCGCCTCTCGGCCCCCCTGCTCGCGGCCGCGCTCTCGGCCAAGGGCGTTCCGGCGCGGGCCGTCGACGCGCGCACGCTGCTCGTCACGAACGACGCGCACGGCGCCGCGCAGTGCGACCGCAAGAAGAGCGATCCCAGGGTGCGGCGGGTGCTCGCGCCGCTCTTCGAGAAGGGTCTCGTGCCCGTCGTCACCGGCTTCATCGCCCGCTCGCCCCGCGGCGAGACGACGACGCTCGGCCGCTCCGGCTCGGACACCACGGCCGCGCTCCTGGGCGCCGCGCTCGCGGCGAAGGAGGTCGTGATCTGGACCGACGTGGACGGCGTCCTCTCGGCCGACCCGCGCATCGTGCCGAACGCGCATCTCCTGCCGAGGCTCTCCTACCGGGAAGCGGCCGAGATGACCTACTTCGGGGCCAAGGTGCTCCACTTCCCCGCGGTGCTCCCCGCCATCGCCGAGTCGATCCCGCTCGTCATCCGCAATTCCTGGAAGCCCGAGGGCACGGGCACCGTCATCGCGTCGAAGGCGGCGCCGGGCTCGGGCATCCGGGCCGTCACGGCGATCTCCGGGCTGTGCCTTCTCTCGCTGGACGGCCGCGGCATGACGGGTGTCGCCGGCATCGCGGCCCGCGTGTTCGGCACCACGGCGCGGCTGGGCGTCTCGGTGGTCATGTTCTCGCAGGCTTCCTCCGAGCAGAACATCGCGCTCGTCCTCCCCGACGCCGACCGCGCGCGCACGGTCGCCGCGCTCGAGCAGGAGTTCCGCTACGAGCGGCTCACCGGCGCGATCGACTCCGTGCGCGCGAGCGGGCCCATCGCCGTCGTCGCCGCCGTGGGCGAGGGCATGCGCGGCACGCCCGGCATCGCGGCCCAGGTGTTCGACGCCGTGGCCAAAGCCAAGGTCAACGTCGAGGCCATCGCGCAGGGCTCGTCGGAGTGCAACATCTCGTTCGCCGTGGAGGAGCACGACCGCGTGGCCGCCGTGCGCGCGCTCCACGCCGTCGTGGCGGGCGCGGCGGCGGTGCTGGGCGTCAAGTGAAGAAGGCCGCGAAGCTCGACGAGGCGCGCGCGTTCGGGCCCGCCTCGGTGGCGAACCTCGGCCCCGGATACGACTGCCTCGGCGCCGCGCTGGACGGCCCGGGCGACGTCGTCGTCGCCCGGGCCTCGAAGACGAAGGGCATCACGCTCGAGAAGGTGTCGGGCGATCGCGGACGCCTCCCGAAGGATCCCGCCCGCAACACGGCCGCGGTGGCCGCGGCCTGCGTCCTCGAGGACGCGCGCAAGGCCGGACTACGCGGCCTGCCTCCGGGCCTCACCCTCGAGCTGAGGAAGGGGCTGCCCCTCGCGAGCGGGCTCGGCTCCTCGGCGGCCTCGGCCGTCGCGGGGGCCTACGCGGCCGCGCTCGTCCTGGGCATCGCCGACAAACGAAAGCTCCTCCGCGCGGTGCTCGTGGGCGAGTACGCGGCCGACGGCTCCTGGCACGGCGACAACGCGTTCGCCTCGCTCCTCGGCGGGCTCCTCCTCGTGCCGTCGTCCCACCCGCAGCGGCTCTCTCCGCTGCCGGTGTCGCTCCCCGTTCCCGAGAACCTCCGGCTCGTGCTCGTCCACCCCGAGCTGGAGCTGCCCACGGCCGAGTCGCGCGCGGTGCTTCCCAAGGAGATCCCGATGGGCGTCCACGTGGCGCAGAGCGCGGCCCTCGCGCGCCTCGTGGCCGCGCTCTTCCGCGGCGATCTCCGGGAGCTGGGCCGGGCCGTCAACTCCGACGATCTCGTGGAGCCGCGGAGGGCCCCGCTCGTGCGCGGCTACGCGAGCGCGACCCGCGCGCTGCGCAAGGCCGGGGCTCTCGGCGTGGCTCTGGCCGGAGCCGGACCGTCCCTCGTCGCCATCGCGAGCAGCGACGCGAGCGCCGCGGAGATTGGCGCTGCCGGGGTCGAAGGCTTCGGAATGGCGTCCGTCGATGCGACCTCGAGAGTTCATCGCGTGGACAATCTCGGCGCGCGTCCCATCGATCGCTAAACTCCCATCCAGATGCGTGTCGACGGCCCCCATCCGGCGGAAGCCCACGCGCATGAGCTCTCCCGCATGGAGCGGCGCCTCGCGAAGCAGAAGCTCATCCTCGAGGCCATCGCGGGTCGCGAGCCCTTCACCGACGTCCTCGACCTGATCGTCGCGCTCCTCGAAGAGGAGGCCGGCCCCTCGGTGCTCGGCTCGATCCTCCTGTTCGACGACGCCGTCAACGTGCTGCGCCCCGGAGCGGCTCCCAGCCTGCCGCGTGAGCTGGTGTCGGCCCTGGCGGAGATTCCCGTGGCCGAGGGCGTCGGGGCCTGCGGCACGGCGGCGTTTCGGCGGGAGCCCGTGTTCACGAGCGACGTCTCGACCGACCCGCTCTGGGACGATTACCGGCACCTCCTCGCCCCGCACGGCCTCCTCGCCGTGTGGTCGACGCCGATCCTGGCGAGCGACCGCACGCTCCTCGGCACGTTCGCGCTCTACTCGAAGGAGACCGGCGAGCCGTCCCCTTCGCTGCTCTCGCTCCTCGACCTGTCGAACTCGCTGGCGGCGCTCACGATCCAGCAGCGCAACCAGACGCTCCTCCTCAAGAAGGAGCGCGACTTCACGTCGGCGGTCATCCAGGGAGCCGGCGGGCTCGTCTTCGTGCTCGACCGGAAGGGCGAGTTCGTGCGCTTCAACCGCGCCTGCCAGCAGACCACGGGCTTCGCCCAGGACGCGGTGAGAGGGCGCTCGCTCTGGAGCCTCGTCCACGACGAGGAAGACGCCCGCGCGCTGCAATCGCTCTTCGAGTCCATCGACTCGGCGGTGTTCCCCATCCAGCACGAAACGAAGTTCCTCTCGAGCCACGGCGGCCCGCGCATCGTGCAGTGGTCGAGCGCGTCGCTGCCCGACGCGCAGGACGCCGTGCGGTTCGTGGTGGGCACGGGGATCGACGTGACCGAGCGTCGGCAGGCGGAGCTGGCGCTGCGGGAGAGCGAAGAGCGCTACCGGGAGCTCTTCGAGAGCAACCTCGCCGGCGTCTACCGCTCGACGGGCGACGGCCGCATCCTCGACTGCAACGACTCCTTCGCCCGGATCCTCGGCTACGAGAGCCCGGCCGAGATGCTCGCGCTCCCCGCCACCGCCCTCTACGACGCCCCCGAGCACCGCGACGCGTTCATGGACCTCGTGAAGGACCGGCGGGTCCTCCCGAACCACGAGGCGACGCTCGTGCGCCGCGACGGCCGAACCATCTGGGTGCTCGAGAACGCCGTCTTCCGCGAGGGCCCCGGGGGGGGCATGGTGCTGGGCACCCTGTTCGACATCACCGATCGCAAGCGGGCCGAGGAGGACCTCCAGAGGCTCGCGTACTTCGACGCGCTCACGAACCTCCCCAACCGCACGCTGTTCGACGACCGCATCGACATCGCGCTCGCGCAGGCGCGGTATTCCAAGCAGCCCCTCGCCGTGCTGTTCATCGATCTCGACCGCTTCAAGCTCGTGAACGACAGCCTCGGACACAAGGCCGGCGACGAGCTGCTGCGCCAGGCCTCGCAGAGGCTCAAGAGCTGCGTCTACGAGAGCGACACGGTCGCGCGGCTCGGCGGCGACGAGTTCCTGCTGCTCCTCCCCCGTCTCTCGAACGTGCGGGACATCGTCCAGGTGCTGCAGAAGATTTTGGGCCGCTTCCGGCAGCCCTTCCACGTGGACGGCCGCGAGGTCTACGCCACCGTCTCGATGGGCGTCTCGATGTTCCCCGAGGACGGCGCCGACGCCGAGACGCTCGTGAAGAACGCCGACACCGCCATGTACCGCGCCAAGCACCAGGGCCGCGACCGGTACGAGACGTACGCCCCGTCGATGAACGAGAAGGCCATGGAGCGTGTCGCGCTCGAGACGCGCCTCCACCGGGCGGTCGAGCGCGGCGAGTTCGTCCTCCACTACCAGCCGATCGCGAACCTCGCCTCGGGCGGGATCGTCGCGCTCGAAGCCCTGGTGCGCTGGCGGCACCGCACGCAGGGACTGCTGCGTCCCGACGACTTCATCCCGCTGGCCGAGGAGACCGGCCTCATCGTGCCGATCGGGCAGTGGATCCTGCGCACGGCCTGTCGCGATCTGGCTGCGCTCGCCCGCGGCGGCCAAGCCGGGCTCGTGATGACGGTGAACCTCCCGGCCCGCCCGTTCTCACGGCCGGCGGCTCCTCCGAAGTCGACGGCCCCCCCGGCGAACCGGCCACGGCGCCCATCCTGCCCGGGAGCCCGCCGCCGAGCCCCGAGCCGACCGCGCCGCCCGCCACGACCACGAGCCCGGCCACGGCGCCGGTCGACGATCCGGGCCCCGCGCCCGCGGGTTGCGATCCCATCACGAAGGACAGCGACGGCTTCTTCACGCGCACGACGTCGAAGGCGTCGTACGTCGGGTTCGTCCCGAAGAGCTACGCCGGCAAGCCCACGACGCTCGTCGTCGGACTTCACGGCTGCGGCGACGATGCGATGAACTTCGCGACCTGGGCCGTGAACCCTTGGGACACCCGCGGCAAGCAGGCGCACATCGGCATCTCGATCGGCGGCAAGGACGGCAGCTGCTGGGACACGAACAAGGACAGCGACAAGGTCCTCGCCGCGATCGACGACATCTCCAAGTGCTTCTACGTGCACAAGCAGAAGGTCGTGCTCGCCGGGTATTCGTCGGGCGGCATGCTCGCGTACAAGCTCGGGTTCTCGCAGGCCTCGAAGTTCGCCGGCATCATCATCGAGAACTCGGGCCTCGGGAGCGCGCAGCCGAGCGCCGCGAAATGGAAGATCAACGTCGCTCACATCGCTCACAAGGGCGACAGCAACTTCCCCATCAGCAGCGTTCGCAGCGACTGGGCGAAGCTCGAGGCTGCGGGGATTCCGCTCCAGAAGAGCGAAGTCGACGGGACGCACGACGGCGACAGCGAGGACTGGAACACCTTCCTCCTGCCGAAAATCGCGGGCTGGAAGGCTCCCTAACAGGGCTGTCACGCCTGCGATCGGCGAGCGGCGAGGGGAGCGGGCCGGCGCGTCCGCAGCGGCGCGGTTTTCCCCTTTGCCATACCCGCTCGTTCCCTTACACTCCGGCCCGCCATGAAGAGGGTGCTGATCGGGGTCGTGCTCGCCGTGACAACCGCTGTCGGACTCGGCGGCTCGTCGTTGGGTTGCAGTCGCAACAACATCGAAGCCGTCAACCTCGCCATCGAGGGTGACAAGGCGAAGTCGACGGACATCGACACTGCCGTCTCCAAGTACGAGCAGGCGACGAACCTCGATCCGACCAACCACCGCATCCTCTGGAAGCTCGCGCTCGCGTACACGAAGAAGGAGGCCTGGGACAAGGTCGCCACGACGTGCGCGAAGGCGGAGAAGCTCCAGCCGAAGAACGCTCTCTACTTCTTCCAGCACGGTCTCGCGATGGCGCGTCAGGCCGTGAAGGGCCCGACCAGCTGGGCCGACGCGAAGCCGCCGCTCGAGGAGGCCATCAAGCTCGACCCGAACGTCGGCGACGGCGACCACTACGGTGCGGCTCACTTCGAGCTCGCCGAGGTCCTCCTCCACATGGATGACGAGAAGGGCGCGCTCGACGAGTACACGAAGGCGATCCAGATCAAGCCCGACACGCTGGCCTTCTACGGCCCGCTCGCCGAGCTCTACCTGCGCCTCAACCTCGTGACCGAGGCCGAGCAGGTCCTGAACACCGGCCTCTCGTTCGCGAAGGACGGCGACAAGGCGCTCTTCGCCGTACACAGCCTCCTCGGCGACATCTACGACCGGAAGAACGACACCGGCAAGGCCGTCAGCGAGTACGAGAGCGCGAAGAAGGCATGTGGCCAGTGCAACGAGGCCGGCCAGCAGATCGCCTTCTTCAACCTCGGCGCCGCCTACGCGAGCCTGAAGCCGCCGCGCAAGAGCGAGGCGATGG